>JBHELN010000172.1:0-10522 GCA_046263115.1 Pseudonocardiaceae bacterium
GGAGCAGGGCGACCCGTTCCTCGGCCGGTCCGCAGGCCGGCAGCCGGACTACTCGCTGGAAGTCGCGCACGAGATCGACGAGGAGGTCCGGGCGCTCATCGAGGCCGCGCACACCGAGGCGTGGGAGATTCTCAACACCTACCGAGACATCCTCGACGAGCTTGTCGTCGAGTTGCTGGAGCGGGAGACGCTTCAGCGTAAGGACCCCGAGCGGGTCTTCAGCAAGGTGGAGAAGCGGCCGCGGATCACCGCGTTCAACGACTTCGGCGGGCGCACCCCGTCGGACAAACCGCCGATCAAGACGGCGGGCGAGCTGGCCAAGGAGCGCGGCGAGCCCTGGCCGCCGGTACAGCCGAGGCGGGAGCCCACGCCGGTGGGTGTGGCGCCAGGTGCCGACGACCTTCCCGGCGGCCCGCCGCATCCGGCGCCGGGACATCCCGGCCCCAACGGCGCCGGGCCACATCCGGGCGGTTACCCGTCGGGGGTGGTCAACGGAGGGACACCGGGACAGCCGGTGCAGCCGGCACCGTATTCGCCGTCCTACCCACCGCCCCGCGGATCAGGATCAAGCGGCCCGCAGCGACCGGGTGGCGGTAGTGCTGGCCCGCCGAACTACGGTGCACCGCCGGGGTGGCGCCCGGCCACCGAGCCTCCGGCCCCATCGTGGCGACCGGGGCCACCCGTCGCTCGGCCGCCGCAGGACGCCGGGTCCGACGATCAGCCGCCAACCGGCTGAGCCGGCGATTGGTTACCAGTCGGCTAAACCCGCAACTAGATATTCCGCGTGTGGGCTTCCCAGCGCCCGGAGACCGGCCATGACCAGGATCGTCGACTCCGACCCGAGCGCCCGCCCGCACCGGGTCTTCGACCGCGTCCGGGCCGAGGCCGCGGTGCGCGAGTTGCTGATCGCCTGCGGAGAGGACCCGGACCGGGAAGGGCTACGAGACACCCCGGCTCGGGTAGCGCGGGCCTACCAGGAGATGTTCGCCGGTTTGTTCCTCGACCCCGACAAGGTGCTGGAGCGGACCTTCGACGAGGGCCACGACGAGCTCGTGCTGATCCGCGACATCCCCATGTACAGCCAATGCGAGCACCATCTGGTGCCGTTCCACGGCATGGCGCATGTCGGCTACATCCCCAACGCAGCGGGCCGGGTCACCGGGTTATCGAAGCTGGCCAGGCTGGTCGACCTTTACGCCAGGCGCCCGCAGGTGCAGGAACGGCTGACCTCGCAGGTGGCCGACGCGATGATGCGCCGGCTGGAGCCGCGGGGGGTGATCGTGGTGATCGAAGCTGAGCACCTGTGCATGGCCATGCGGGGTATCCGCAAACCCGGGTCGACCACCACCACCTCGGCTGTCCGGGGATTGTTCAAGACCAGCGCCTCCTCCCGCGGCGAGGTGCTGGAGCTGATGATGCGGAGGTGATCGGTGCACCCCGCGATTCCCGATCCCGGTCGCTGCGTGGTAATCGGCATCATCAACGTCACTCCCGACTCTTTCAGCGACGGAGGGCGCTACCTGGACCGCGGCGATGCGGTGGCGCACGGCCTGACCCTGCGCGCGCAGGGCGCTGACCTGATCGACGTCGGTGGCGAGTCCACCCGCCCGGGGGCCTGTCGCGTCGATGCGCCCACCGAGATCGCCCGGGTGGTGCCGGTGGTGCGTGAGCTGGCCGCCAGTGGGGTGCCATGCAGCGTGGACACCACCCGCGCGGCGGTCGCCGAGGCAGCCCTGGAGGCCGGTGCGATCATCGTCAACGATGTCTCGGGCGGCTTGGCCGATCCCGCGATGGCTTCGACGATGGCCCGTTGCCGGGCCCCGTGGATCCTCATGCACTGGCGCGGGCACAGTGACACGATGGACCAGCTGGCCAACTATTCCGACGTCGTCGCCGAGGTTCGGGCCGAACTGGTGGCCCGGGTGGACGCCGCCGTGCTGGCCGGGGTGGATCCCGATGCGCTGGTGTTGGACCCCGGGCTGGGCTTCGCCAAGAAAGCTGCGCACAACTGGGCCTTGCTGGGCCACCTTGACGTGCTGACCGAACTGGGGTTCCCAGTACTGGTAGGGGCGTCCCGCAAGCGATTCCTGGGCACTTTGCTGGCCGGTGCCGACGGCCAGGCGCGCCCTTGCGACGGCCGGGACGCCGCCACCGCCGCGGTGTCCGCGCTGGCTGCCGCGGCCGGCGCCTGGGGAGTCCGGGTGCACGATGCGGCGGCCTCGCGGGACGCCATCGCCGTCGCCGCGGCCTGGCAGGCCGGTGCGGCCAAGCCTGCTCGCTGGGGCCGGAGCGCGCGGTGAACTTGGGCGCGGATCGGATCACTCTCACCGGTGTGCGGGTGCACGGCCGGCACGGGGTGCACGAGTTCGAGCGGCGCGACGGGCAGGAATTCGTCGTCGACGCCACGGTCTGGCTGGATCTGGGTGCCGCCGCGGCCACCGATGAGCTGTCCGCGACGCTGGACTACGACGCGCTGGCCCGCCGGGCCGCGACCATCGTCGCCGGCGACCCGTGCAACCTGATTGAGACCGTCGCCGCGCGCATCGCCGCCGAGATACTGACCGACCAGCGCGTGGGCGCCGTCGAGATCACCGTGCACAAACCCCACGCCCCGCTGTCCTACCCCTTCACCGACGTCTCGGTCACCGTGTCCCGGGGAAAATCATGACCGCAGTCTGGATGCAGAATGCGGTTAGCGGAGGTCCGGGGTGAGTGCGGCGGTGTTGTCGATCGGTTCGAACGTGGGGGATCGGCTGGGGTACCTGCGGGGGTGTGTTGCGGAGTTGGGGGAGGCGGTGCGGGCGGTGTCGGCGGTATACGCGACGGCGCCATGGGGAGGTGTGCCGCAGGATGAGTTCCTTAACGCTGTCCTGCTGGTCGATGACCCGGGCGCCGACGCGCAGGAGTGGCTACGGCGCGGGCAGCGCTGCGAGGCCGCCGCGCAGCGCACCCGCAGCCTGCGGTGGGGACCGCGCACGCTGGACGTCGATGTGATCGACGTGGATCAGACGCGCCGGGACGACCCGCAGCTGACCTTGCCGCATCCCCGCGCCCACGAGCGTGCCTTCGTGCTGGTGCCCTGGCTGGAAGTGGCCCCCGACGCGGTGCTCGCCGGCCATGGCGCAGTAGCCGACCTGGTCGCCGCATTGCCGGCTGAGGACAGGCGCGGGGTGCGGCGTCGTGACGACTTGAGGTTGCGGTCGCAGTGACCTTCACCAGAGCGCGGGACCTGATTGTGGCCGCGGTTGTCGCCGGCGTGCTGGTGAACCTGGCGCTCCAGCTGTCCTACGGTGCGGTGCCCACGTTGCCGCAGCCGGCCGGTACCACGTTGCTCGTCTTCGCGATCGCCGAGGTGGTGCTGGGTAACACGTTGCGGGCCCGGATCCGGCAGCGACCGGGCAGCCGGCCGGTGCAGGCGCTCACCGCGGCAAAGGCTGTCGTACTCGCGAAGGCCTCTTCGCTGGCCGGCGCCATCACTGGGGGTGGCTGGCTTGGCGTGCTCGCCTACGTACTGCCCCTGCGCTCCGAATTGGCCTCGGCGGCGTCAGACACCGTCACCGCGTCGATCGGGACGGTCTGCGCTGCCGCGTTGGTCGCGGCCGCACTGTGGCTGGAGCATTGCTGCCGCACGCCGGACCGGCCCGATGAGGAAGAACCCTGACCGCACGGTAGAAGGTGGGTCACTCGATGCGGCCGGGCGAGGGCATAGGGTGCGTGCCCATGGCGGCTGGCACGGATCCGGCGAGCGGTGCAGCGCAACCACAACGGGCCTTGCCGGTGGTGCTCGCGCTGATCGCGCTGGCCGTCCCGGTGCTCATCGCGCTCGGGCTGATCAGCGTCACAGTCGGCGGCTCTGCCGTGCTGTTCGGCGCGATGACGGCGGTGTTTCCGGTGCTACCGGTGGTGGCAGCGTTCCTGTGGGTAGATCGCTGGGAACCAGAGCCACCGCTGCTGCTGCTCGCCGCGTTCCTGTGGGGCGCTGGGATCTCGGTGCTTGGTGCGGCGCTGATCAACGATGCCGCAACCGGGATCGGGGAGCATCGGTTCGGCACCGGCGGTGGTGATGTCGTCGCAGCGGTGATCTCCGCCCCGGTCGTCGAGGAGGCACTCAAGGGTGCCTTCCTGGTCGGTTTGCTGTACTTGCGGCGCCGCGAAATCGACGGGCTGGTGGACGGGGTCGTCTACGCGGGTCTGGTTGCCGCGGGCTTCGCGTTCACCGAGAACATCCTCTACTTCGGGCGCGCCTTCGCTGTCGATGGCGGTGTGGCCGACGTCTTCCTGATCCGCGGGGTGCTCTCGCCGTTCGCGCACCCGGTGTTCACCGGGTTCATCGGGATCGCCGTCGGCTTGGTGGCGCGCCGGCGCAATCTGGCCGGCGAGGTCCTGGTGCACCGGGTCGGCTACGTCGTGGCCGGCTATCTCGGGGCGGTCGGTCTGCACGCGCTGTGGAACGCCTCCGCAGGTCTGGGCTACCTGCCGGCCGTCTACGGGGTGATCATGGTTCCAATGTTCGGCACGCTGATCGCGCTGGTGGTCAGGCAACGCCGCCGGGAGCAGCGCATGGTCTCCGCGGCCTTACCGGGTTTCGCCACTGCGGGATGGATTGCGCCCACCGAGGTCCCGCTGCTGGCCAGCCAGTCCGGCCGGCGCGGGTGGCGCGCCGAGGTGCGCCGGCGCTCGGGCGAGGGCGCTGCCGGCGCGGTGCACGACTACCAGAATGCGGTCACGGAGCTCGCGTTCCTCTCCGACCGCGTGCAGCGCGGCACGGCCAGCCCCGACACCCGGCGCTGGCATCACGAGGCAATCGCCGAGCTGATGGCTGCCCGCAACCGCGCGGTGAGCGCGCCGCAGGACTCCCAGGGTGAAGCTGCTCACCCAAAGCGGCGCTCCCCGTAGCAGCGGGGTTAACCTGCGGCAGTCCGGTACCTACGGCCAGCGTGGGACTGGAACGTTGGGAGGACGGCGATGGCAGCGACGCCACAAAAGCCGCGGTCCCGTACTGCTGCGCTCAGTGGCGTGACCGACCGCCCAGCCCGACTCGCCGTCGGCGTGGTCTCCGCCGGCCGGGTGGGGTCGGTGCTGGGAGCCGCCCTGTCCGGTGCTGGGCACGTGGTGGTCGGCGTCAGCGCGGTATCCCGGGCCTCGTTGCGCCGTGCCGCAGACCTGCTACCCGACGCGCCGGTGCTGCCACCGGACGACGTGGTGCGCCGCGGTGACCTGGTGCTGCTCGCCGTCCCCGACGACGTGCTGGTGGACCTGGTCGCCGGACTCGCCGCGACCGGGGCATTCCGGGCCGGGCAGATCGTGGCGCACACCAGCGGCGCGCGTGGAGTGGACGTGCTCGCACCGGCGATCGACCGCGGGGTGCTGCCGCTGGCGCTGCATCCCGCGATGACATTCACCGGGCGCGCGGAGGACGTCGCACGGTTGGCCGGGGCCTGCGTCGGCGTCACGGTGGCCGACGAGACCGGCTGGAGCGTCGGGGAGGCGCTGGTGCTGGAGATGGGCGCCGAGCCGGTACGCGTGCCGCCCGAGGCCAGACCGCTCTATCATGCGGCGCTGGCGCACGGCGCCAACCATCTGGCGACCCTGGTGCGCGATGCGGTGGACACCCTGGAGCACGCCGGTGTGGTACCCGCCGAACGGCTCCTGGGCCCGCTGCTGGAGGCGGCGCTGGACAACACGCTGCGCCACGGCGATCGCGCGCTGACCGGCCCGGTGGCCCGCGGCGACCTCGACACGGTCCGGCTGCACCTGCGGGTGCTGGCCGAGTCCGCCCCGGAGTTGCTCGCGACGTACCGCACGCAGGCCAGCCGCACCGCCGACCGGGCCGAGGCCGCCGGGTTGCTGGCGCCCGCGGCCGCCACCCAGATCCGGGAGACCCTGCAGGGGCCACGGTGACTGTTTTGGGGACCGCCTCATGCCCTCGCGAATTGACTGTCTACGACGACCCCGCTGCGCTGTCTGCGGTCACCAGCGCAGCGCGCCGGATCGGCCGCCCGGTGGTGCTGGTCCCTACGATGGGGGCGCTGCATGCCGGCCACCGGTCGTTGATCCGAGCCGCCCGAGCCGTCCCAGACGCTGCTATCGTCGTGTCGATCTTCGTCAACCCACTGCAATTCGACGCGCGCGTTGACCTGGAGCGTTACCCCCGCCAGCTGGACGCGGATCTCGCGGTGTGCCGGCAGGAGGGTGTGGAGGTGGTCTTCACGCCTTCCGTGGAGGCGATGTACCCGTCCGGATCGGGCACCACGGTGGCGCCCGGGGCGCTGGGTGCCGAGCTGGAAGGGGCCAGCCGGCCCGGGCACTTCGTCGGGGTGCTCACGGTGGTGGCCAAACTGTTTGGGATCGTCGGCCCGGAGCGTGCGCTGTTCGGTGAGAAGGACTACCAGCAGCTGGTGCTCATCCAGCAGATGGTGGCCGACCTGCAGCTCGGTGTGCAGGTTGTCGGGCTGCCCACGGTGCGCGACGCCGACGGGCTCGCGGTGCCGTCCCGCAACGTACTCCTGGATCCTGCGGCGCGGGCCGCAGCCCCGACACTGCCAGCGGCGCTGTCAGCTGGGGCACGGGCCGGCCGGCATGGTCGCGAGGCGGTGCTTGCGGCAGCCCACGAGGTGCTGTCCGGCCAACCTGACCTGGTGCTGGACTACCTGGCGCTGCGCGACCCGCAGCTCGGTCCCGCCCCGCAGCGGGGTGCGGCCCGGCTGCTGGTCGCCGCCACCGTCGGGGGCGTCCGGTTGATCGACAACGTCTGCGTGCAGATGGGAGGCTCATGATGTTCCGGACGATGCTGAAGTCCAAGATCCACCGGGCTACCGTCACGCACTCGGAATTGCATTACGTGGGATCGGTGACGGTGGACGAAGACCTGATGGACGCGGCCGATCTGCTCGCGGGCGAACGGGTCGCGATCGTGGACGTCACCAACGGGGCTCGGCTGGAGACCTACGTCATCCCCGGTACCCGTTCCAGTGGCGTGATCGGGATCAACGGGGCCGCCGCGCATCTGGTAGCGCCCGGTGATCTGGTGATCCTCATCGCCTACGGCACGATGGACGAGGCTGAGTCCCGGCACTACCGACCCCGGGTGGTGTTCGTCGACGCCGACAACCGGATCGTGCACCAGGGCAGTGATCTCGACGCGGCCTGCCGCGGTGAGCTTGACGCTGCGGGGGCAGCCGAGTGCTGCTCACCGTAGACATCGGCAACACCAACATCGTGCTGGGCTTGTTCGATGGCACCGGCAAGGATGCCGCGTTGCTGCACGACTGGCGGATGCGTACCGACGCGCGGATGACTGCGGACGAGATGGCGTTGACCTTCCGCGGGTTGCTCGGGGAGTACTCCCACAAGATCACCGGTGTGGCGGCGCTGTCCACCGTCCCCGCGGTGTTGCGTGAGCTGCGGGTAATGGTGGACCGGTATTGGCGGCAGCTACCGCGGGTCATCGTGGAGCCCGGGGTGCGCACCGGGGTGCCGTTACTCTGCGACAACCCGCGTGAGGTCGGTGCGGACCGGATCGTCAACACGCTTGCCTCCTACACCCTCTACGGCGGCCCGGCGATCGTGGTCGACTTCGGTACGTCCACCAACTTCGACGTGGTCAGCGCGCGCGGGGAGTTCCTCGGCGGGGCGCTGGCTCCTGGGATCGAGATCTCCATCGATGCGCTCGCGACCAGAGCTGCTCAGCTGGTGAAGGTGCAGCTCATCCGGCCTCGGTCGGTGATCGGCAAGAACACTGTGGAAGCCCTGCAATCCGGTCTGCTGTACGGCTTCGCCGGGCAGGTCGACGGGCTGGTCCGGCGGATCGCCGCGGAGCTGGCTCCGGGAGCCGAGCGCGACGTGGCGGTGGTCGCCACCGGCGGGCTGGCTCCGTTGCTTATTGCCGAGTCGCACACCATCACCCACCACGCCCCCCACCTGACGTTGCGCGGCCTGCGCATGGTCTTCGCCCGCAACATCACGTCTTGACCCAGCTCGCCCTCCCTGGCGTGTCGCGCCCCCATGCCCCGCGTGTGTCGCGCGCTGATGCCCCGTGTGTCGCGTCCCCATCCCCGCTGTGTCGTGCCCTGGTGTGCACTGTGTCGCGCCCTGACGCGCACTGTGCCGCCCCCGCGGCGTGAAGGGTGATATGGACGGTGAAGCACCGTCGAGCGCACCGGGGAGGGGCCTCAAGGATGTTTATGCAGCTCCCGCCCGGAAGGAATTCTGGCGCGACGGGTAGCGCGAAACACCAGCGTCTGCATCGGGAGCTCGAAGCTGCCGTCGCGGGTGCGGGGATGCGTTTCGAGGAAGCGGCGAATCGCCGTGAAGGTTGCGGCCCGCTGATCGGGCGAGCTGGTGACGGCCCATGAATGGGTCGACACGGTGTCCAGCAACGAGTCGATGGTGCGCGGCCAGCGCCAGCGAAATCCGCGCAACTGTGGGTCGCCGAACGCCGGATGCTCGGGCACGTCGGCGAATCCCCGTCCGACCATGCCGCTCGAGCGCTGCGCCTGGGCCGCCGCAGTCAGCTCGGTCACCCAGTCGACCGAGTCGTCCTCGGTGTTGCCGAGCGCGGCCAGCACGCCCCCTGGTCGCAGCACGCGGGCGATCTCGCCAAGCGCCCGGTCGGGGTCGAACCAGTGAAACGCCTGCCCGACGAGGACTGCGTCTACAGCTGCGTCGTCGGCCGGGATCTGCTCGGCCGTCCCGAAACGGACCGTCACCTCGGGAAGCAGGCGGGACAGCAGCGTGCGCATGCCGTCGTCCGGTTCAACGGCCAGCACGGCGGCCGCGGGTATTCCACACCGCAGCAGCGCCTCGGTGAGCTTGCCAGTGCCCGCAGCGAGATCGAGCACCCGCGCACTGCCCGGTAGGGAGCCAAGCGCCCACGCCACCGCCTGTTCTGGGTAATCCGGCCGGTGCTGCGCGTACTTGGCCGCCACGGATCCGAAGCAGCGCGCCCGGCGGGCGTGCATCTCGTCCACGGTCAGACGGTACCGGCGCGGCGAGGCGGCTAAGGTTCCCCGGCAACGACTTGTCCGACCAGATGCGGCGCGCCAGCACAAGCAGGAGCGTGACAGTTATTTTAACCGTAGCTGCGCTCGGAGAGGTGGGCTGCTCTCGTCGCGGAGAGCTGTCTGTACAAGTTGAGAATGGCGTATGGCGGCAAAAGTGTCAGGTCCGCTTCCTACTGGGCACAGGATCTGGCAGAGGAAACCCGAGTTCGTCAACGTATCTCAATCTGGTCGTCCACGATGCTGCTCGGCGCACTGCCGCACGCGCGCTGATGCGGTTCGCTCGATCCGGGAGTTGCTGCATTCTCCGGACTTGATCGCGACTGAGACACCGATGCTGCGATCGTGCATGGGATGCCACGGCGCGGCCGTTTCTCACCTACTCCAATTCCTTCGACACCGGCCTGTACCTGCGCATCGCTGCCGAAGCTGTCGCTGAAGCGTTGCGTGGTGCGGATGGAGCGTGTCATCGCCGTAGTGCGCGATGATCGAGGTGGTACCCACGCTTACCGACTACCAGGGGGATGGCGTCGTCGCCGGCCCCCGCGGTCCCGGACCGTGGCCCGCGATGTGTACGGATCGACAACGGTGTGATTCGCCGGTGCAGTGAGTAGGACATCAGTCCTGAATGGGCGCAGATCAGCCTGTTCGACGCGGTATCGACGACACTCGGCGAACAGATCAGTTGCGCGACCTCTCATGATGAGTCGCTCGACCACCCGCATCGAGTGGGGTCTTGCCGTACATGCCGAACTGGCTAGTCGGAAAGCTGGTCGAGAGTTGTTCGAGCCAACGTGGTGCCCGATCTGTAGGTTCGAGCTTCGTGACGGACTTCCCGGTGGACACCACTGCTGACTTCACAGCAGCACAGCGCCGCGGTCTGGCCAAGTAATGGGATCTCTACATCCGATCCGTTGAGTCGGCCACCGGCTAGTCTGCGGCCGGTTGATCCGGTGGTGCAACGAGAACGTTTCGAGGCGCAAGTCGCGCTCATCGCTGCCGGTGATGAGGTGATGCCGCTGGCCGAAGACTTCGACGACTGCGATGGAGTATGGAATGCCGCCGAGTGGCGGCAAGGGAAATAGGGATCGACTGGCTGCTCATCACGCTCACCGGTTCGGGTATCGAGACCCTCGGCGTTTCCCCTGGTACGACCACAATGGGTGGGTTGATTTCGCATTTTGTACGGAAATGGGCTAACCTGCTCGTTGTCGTTGTGGAGTCGTCGTGCGATGGCTCCCTCCACTACGTCCCTGAGGGAGGACGACGCGCATGGCGCAGAAGGTCACCGTAACCTTGGTCGATGACCTCGACGGAGGTACCGCCGAAGAGACCGTTGAGTTTGGTATCGACGGCGTGTCTTACGAGATTGATCTGTCGGCGGGTAACGCGGGGAAGCTGCGTGACTCGCTGGCTGACTATGTCAGCAACGCTCGGAAGGCGGGCGGACGCCGGAAGGCCGCAGCTCCGGCTCGCCGCGCGAGTAGCGGTGGTCGGGCATCGGTGGACCGTGAGCAGAACGC
>JBHELN010000173.1:0-3630 GCA_046263115.1 Pseudonocardiaceae bacterium
GAAGTTACCGAGCTTCCCGGCGGCCATCGAGGCGGTCCGCGAAGTGGCTGAGATCGCTGAGGCGCGCAATCACCACCCCGACATCGATATTCGCTGGCGCACTGTGACGGTTCGCTGCAGCACGCATTCCAAGGGCGGTAGCACCGATCTCGACATCGAACTCGCCGAGGAGATCGACCGCGTGCTGGCCGGCGCAATGGGCTGAGCGCAGCCACCTGTTGTCGCCGAGGTCGACAGGATAGCGGTCAGTCGCGCCCCGGGCAGCCCCTGTGGTCGAAGCCGGCGCGCTGGGCAGTCAGCGTGTTAGACAGCGACGTGGAGGTTTACGTTGAGAAGTACGAGGGGCCAGAGCAGGATCGCCAAGACGAACGACAGTAGCTCGCCGATAGTATGAATCGCATATCCATTGGTCAGCGCTACGACCACGCCGATGAGTAAGTATAAGACGCCGAATAGTGAAACGCCGTATTCGTGCATGTCTTCTCCTTGATATTCGGACCCTCGACGGGTTCAGGAACTACGGCGGGCATCTCGAACCGAGGATCAGGGGTTTCGCATTGTTCAGCCCGATCCACCTGCAGCGCGATCCTCCCCTCATCGTGTACGGACTGTATCGGTGCCTGCCAGGCCGGGGAAAGGCGCGAACGTCCGACACGCACAGACCCGCGCTCACCGCCGGCCTCCCGGCCCGGACGGTCACGGACAGGTAACTGGCGCCACACCGCGGTAAACGATCACCGTGTTCAACGTCGGTAGTTTCAGCAGCCAGTCCCGGCAGCCCGCCGATTCCCATACTGACGCGTAGCAGACCTTGGTGTCAGCTGGTGGAAGCAATTGAGCTGGCCAGGAGGTCGGCGAAGACTTCTGCTGGGGTTCGGTAGCCCAGGATACGGCGTGGCCGGGCGTTGAGTTCGGCGGCCACGCGATCAAGGTAGTTTTGGTCGTCGGTGATCTCGGTGCCTCGGGGGAAGTATTCGCGCAGTAGCCCGTTGGTGTTTTCGTTGGTGCCGCGTTCCCAGGGTGAGTGGGGATGGGCGAAGTACACCGAGACCTCGGTGGCTAGGGAGAACGCGGCGTGGGCAGCCAGCTCACTGCCCTGGTCCCAGGTCAGGGTCTCGACCAGCGAGGCAGGCATTGCGCTCAGGGTGGTGATCAGCGCGTCGCAGGTGGTGGTGGCATCGCGACGGCCACGGGGCAGCGCGACGGGTACGGCGTAGCGGGAGGTCCGCTCGACGAGGGTCGCCATCGCGGTCTTGCCGGCCTTTCCGATCACTAAGTCGCCCTCCCAGTGCCCAGGCACGGCCCGGTCGCTGACCTCGGCGGGTCGGGCGTCGATGCTGGTCATGCCCACAATCCGGGCCCCCGGTGAGCGCGTTTGGCCGCGGGGGCGGCGCTGCGTGCGCCCCGAACGTAACAGGATGCCCTGGCGCGCCAACTCACCCTTGGGCAACGCGTAGATCCAGGTGTAGACCGCCTCGTGGGACACCCACCGAGCCTTCTGGTCGGGGTGCTCATAGCGCAACCGACCGGCCACCTGATCCGGGGAACACCCAGCCTGCAGCCGGGTGACTACCTCCCTACGCAACTCAGGACACGCGTCAAGCCTGCGGGCCTTGGGTCTACGGCGCTGCTCCGCGGCCACCCTTCGGGCGACCACGGCCCGATAACCGACCCGCCCGCCATGGCGGGTGATCTCTCGACTGACCACGCTGGGACACCGCCCGATCCGGACGGCGATCACCTTGCCCCCAAGCCCCTGAGCGATCCCGCGGGAGATCTCCTCCCGATCGGCCTCGGTCAACATCCTGCGCTGACAGCCCACTCGGTGCTCCTCATCGGCGGTGACGCCGACGATCTACACCAAGATCAATTGCTTCCACCGGTTGGGATCAAGACCCGCTTGAGTTCAGCCAGCCAGGAACGCGAGTCAGCCATGGGAACACCTACCTACCTGCGGCCGAATGCCCAGCTTAGAAGATCGGGCAGCGATCATGGTCCTGACCAGCCCAATGCTGACCTGCGGGTACCCAGCGACAGATGACAGGAGTGACCGCTATTGACTGCGGGTGACCCTGGTTAGGGGCACGCGGGGGGGCACGCCAGGTTCCGCCCGGTTGGCGGTTCCACTCGCAGTCGCCGCGACTGCATCCCACTGGTCTTTGATCCGCAGCGAGAAACATCACGTGAGCGACGTGCTCGCCGGTGGTGCGATCGGACTGGGTGTGGCATACATCGTGTGGAAGGTGTGGCCATCAAAGACGTCCCCCGGTGTGCGGTGGCCACAGGCGGCTGTCGGTTAAACCTCGCGCCGTGCCCGGCGATCGGGCCCCTTGCTGACGAGTCGGTTTGTGCCCATCGCAGGGCGTATCTTCAGCGTCTGTGGAACCAGAGCCGGTGCCTGGCGCACTGCCGGAGTGCCCATTGCCCGCAGTGGTGGTCAACCCGATCCACATCGATGACCTGGGGCAGTTGCATGCCCAGATTGCCAGGGTGTGTGCGGAGCTGGGGTGGGCGCCACCGCTGTGGTTTCAGACCACCGTCGAGGACCCGGGTGGCGGTCAGGCCAGAAGCGCGCTGGCTGCCGGTGCCGATGTGGTGCTCACCTGCGGCGGAGATGGCACCGTGCGCCACGTGGCGCAGGCCCTCGCCGGATCGGGCATCCCGCTGGGCCTGGTGCCCACGGGTACGTCCAACCTGCTGGCCCGCAACCTCGCCATGGCGTCGAATGACCCGGTCCAAGCCACCCGGATTGCGTTGTCCGGGACCAACCGCGCGGTCGACATCGGGCGGGTGTTCATCGACGACCGCGCCGAAGAGCAGGTATTTACGGTGATGGCCGGGGTGGGCTTTGCCGCGGCCATCATGACCGGTACATCCCCCGAGTTGAAGACCCGGCTGGGCCCGCTGGCGTATTTCGTCTCCGGAATACGCGCGCTGAATGCTCCCAGGGCCTCGATCACCCTCGCCGTGGATGGCCGCATTGAGCCGCCCCGTCGAGTCCGCACGGTGGTGGTCGGCAACTGCGGCAAGCTTCTCGCCGGGTTGGTGTTGATGCCCGCGGCCAAGGTCGACGACGGGCTGCTCGATGTCGTGGCCATCGGACCGAGGGGCATTATCGGATGGCTGGCGGTGATTACGCGCGTGCTGGCCCGCCGCCGCCGTGGCCACCGGATCGTGCAGCACTGGCAAGGCCGTACCGTCATCATCAGCGCGGAGGAGCCACAGCAGGCCCAACTCGACGGCGACTCGGTGGGTGAAGTACGGGGGCTGCGGATGCGCGTTGACCCGGGCGCCTTGCTGGTCCGCGTCTAGCCTCGCCTAGGACCTGGTCAGGCATGGCGCGTAGCTCGCAGCCCGAAACAGGGTCTATACCGGGCCGCCTGAGATCGGCCCGAGACCATGGCGCCGACGGGCTCGCTGCCGGTGCGCGCACCGACCACCACCGCCCGCCGGTCCGGCCCGCGCGAGCACGGCCGCCAGGCCGCGCGCAGCAAGCGGAGCCGGACCGGGCGGGCAGGCGACGACACAGCGCAACCCAGCCATCTCCGCGCCGCCGCAGGCGGCCTTGATCCCATAGAGGTCTATTCGGCAACACAACGCGCTGTCATGCGCTGTCACGCTGTGTAATCA
>JBHELN010000174.1:0-2799 GCA_046263115.1 Pseudonocardiaceae bacterium
GCTGCCGCCGGCACCGCGTGGCGTGCCGCAGATCGAGGTCACCTTCGACATCGACGCCAACGGCATCGTCAACGTCTCGGCCAAGGACATGGGCACCGGCAAGTCGCAGGCGATGACCATCACCGGTGGATCGGCACTGCCCAAGGAAGACATCGACCGGATGATGCGTGACGCCGAGGAGCACGCCGAGGAGGACCGCAAGCGCCGGGAGGAGGCCGAGACCCGCAACCAGGCCGAGTCGCTGGTCTACCAGACCGAGAAGTTCATGAAGGACAACGACGACAAGCTGCCGTCTGACGTCAAGGACAAGGTCAACGCCGCGTTGGGCGACGCCCAGCAGGCCTTGAAGGGCACCGACACAGACGCCATCCGTGCTGCGATGGAGAGGCTGGCCACCGAGTCCCAGGCGCTTGGTCAAGCGCTTTACAAAGACGGCGCTGCCAGCGCTTCCGCAGCCGGCGGTGACGGCGCGGCGGGCGGCGGCCCGACCGGGTCCTCCGGACCCGCTGGCGATGAGGTTGTCGACGCGGAGATCGTCGATGAGGAGTCCGGGGGCGGCAGGAAGTGAAGCACGCCCACGACACCTTCGGCAACGGCGCCGATGGTGATCAGCAACCCAGAGTCATCATCCGAGACAAGCGGAGGATCGATCCGGTGACGGGTGAGGTTCGCGTTCCACCGGCGGGTGAGCAGCCCGCCGGTGGTGGCGTGCATGTCGACGAACGTGACCCCGGAAACGACGCTGCCGCTGCCGCCGTGGATGTGTCAGCGGCATCAGCTGAACTTGCCGCGCTGCAGGCTCAGCTAGACGAGCGGACCGGCGACCTGCAGCGCATCAGCGCCGAGTACAGCAACTACCGGCGCCGGGTGGAGCGTGATCGCCAGCTGGTGATCGACACTGCCAAGGCGCACGTGGTGGCCCAGCTACTCACCGTGCTCGACGATATCGAGCGGGCGCAGGAACACGGTGACCTGTCCGGCGCGTTCAAAGCTGTTGCGGACAAGGTCGTGGCAGCACTGCAGGCACAGGGCCTGGAGCCCTTCGGGGCGATCGGGGACAGTTTCGATCCGGATGTACATGAGGCGGTGCAGCACAGCACCTCACCGGACGTCGACAAGCCGACCGTCACGGCGGTGTTGCGCCTGGGCTATCGCTTCGGTGACCGGGTGCTGCGCCCAGCGATGGTCGCAGTGACCGACGCCGGCGGGGAGACCACGCTCTCCGACGACTTGTTGGATGACGCCGGGCCGCATGGTGAATCTGGACAGTTACAGGAAGATTGATACCGGACGTTTCAAGGCGGGAGGAGGTATCCGGTGAGCGCCCGCGAATGGCTTGAAAAGGATTTCTACGCGGAGCTGGGTGTCTCCTCTACCGCGTCTGCCGATGAGATCAAACGGGCTTACCGTAAGTTGGCCCGGGAACTGCACCCGGACGCCAATCCCGGGGACGCCCGTGCTGAGGCGCGCTTCAAGTCGGTGTCCGAGGCCTACGGTGTGCTGTCAGACGCGGAGAAGCGCAAGCAGTACGACGAGGCGCGCAGCCTGTTCAACGGCGGTTTCCGGCCCGGTGGTGGCGGCTTCGGCGGCGCCGGCGGATTCGATTTCGGCGACCTTTTCGGGTCGGGTAACGCTCGGGCCGGTGATGCCGGCGGTCTGGGTGATCTGCTCGGGGGTCTGTTCGGCGGCGGCCGTGGCGGTATGGCGGGTGCTGGTGCCAGCCGCCCACGACGCGGCACCGACGTCGAGACGGAGATCCGGATCGACTTCACCGAGGCGGTTCATGGCGCCACCGTGCCGTTGCGCATCGCCAGCCCAGCGAGCTGCGGCAGCTGCGGCGGCACCGGTGCCCGCGCCGGTACCGTCCCGCGACCCTGCCCGGCCTGCGGTGGCAGCGGGCTGGTGACTCGCAGCCAAGGGGCGTTCGCGTTGTCCGAGCCGTGCCGGGATTGCCGCGGCACCGGGCGGATCATCGACGACCCGTGCACCGAGTGCGGCGGTCGTGGAGTGTCCAGCCGGCACCGCACGTTGACCATGCGGATCCCGCCGGGAGTCGACGACGGTCAGAAGATCCGGCTGGCCGGGCAGGGCGAGCCGGGCATGCGCGGTGCGCCTGCAGGTGACCTCTACGTGCGGGTGCACGTCACCTCGCATCCGGTGTTCGGGCGTTCCGGTGACGACCTCACGTTGACGGTGCCGGTGTCATTCCCGGAGCTGGTCTCGGGCACCACGCTGACCGTGCCGACCATGGACGGCAGCGTGAAGCTCAAGGTGCCCCCGGGCACCAGCAGCGGTCGTACGCTGCGGGTCCGTGGCAAGGGCATTACTCGGCGCGATGGGCGCAGCGGCGACCTGTTGGTAACCCTTCAGGTAGTGGTGCCCACCAAGCTGGACCGCAAGGACAAGGACGCGCTCGATTCCTACGCGAAGGCCACGGCGGGCGATGACCCGCGGGCGGATCTGTTCGAGCGCGTGCAGGGTGCGGGGGCGGCGCGATGAACTCCCCGCACCCGCCCGGCGCGGACCAGGACACTCCGGTGTTCGTCATCTCGGTGGCTGCTCAGCTGGCCGGGCTGCACGCGCAGACGCTGCGCAGTTACGACCGGTTGGGGCTGGTGTCGCCGGGTCGCAGTGCTGGGGGCGGCCGCCGCTACTCGGCCCGCGACATCGCGCTGCTGCAGGAGGTACAGCGGCTGTCCCAGGACCACGGGGTCAATCTCGCGGGGATCAAGCGGATCATCGAGCTGGAGAACCAGGTGGACGCGCTGCGTTCCCGGCTCGCTGAGCTTTCTGCAGAGC
>JBHELN010000175.1:0-9355 GCA_046263115.1 Pseudonocardiaceae bacterium
GTCGTCCACCGTGAAGCTGACCGTGCCAGTGCCGGCGACGATCTCGGCTACCGTGCCCGCGGCCACCAACCGGCCCCGGTGCATCACCACCACATGGCTGCAGATCTGTTCCACTTCGGCGAGCAGGTGACTGGAGACCAGGACCGTGGCACCTCGGGCGGCGTAAGCGCGCAGCACCTCGCGCATGGCGTGGATCTGCGGCGGATCCAAGCCGTTGGTCGGTTCGTCGAGCACCAGCAGATCCGGTCTGCCGAGCATCGCCTGGGCGATCGCCAGGCGTTGCCGCATCCCGTGGCTGTAGGTGGCGACCCGACGATGCACCGCATGGCCCAATCCGGCGATCGCCAACGCTTCGTCGACACCGGCATCCGCAGAGGGCCGGCCGGTGGCCGCCCAGTACAGCCGCAGGTTGTCGATTCCGGTCAGGTGCGGCAGGAAGCCCGGGCCCTCCACGAACGACCCGATCCGCGACAGCACTGCTGCGCCCGCGGAGACCCGGTGGCCGAACGCGCGCAGTTCCCCGCTGGTGGGCTGGATAAGTCCCATCAGCATCCGCAGCACGGTCGTCTTGCCGGCCCCGTTGGGTCCCAGCAGGCCCAGCACCTGGCCGTGCTCGACGCGGAAGGACAGCTCATCGACGGCTGTGAGTCCACCCGGATAGCGCTTGGTCAGCCCGGTCACCACCAGTGGCACCTCGACCAGCTCGGGATCGGCGTCCTCGGCGCGGCGGCGGCGCAGCGCAGCGAGCACCCCGGACGCCGCCACCACGGCGGCGAGTCCTCCCAGGCCAGCCAGCTGGACGGTGGGAAGCGGACCGGCTGCTTGTTCCCCGGCAACGACCGGTACCGCAAGGTGCGGGTCGTCGCCCAGCGACACGGTGTATACGGCGGGTTGCGGGGGCAGCGCGTAGCCGCGGTCGGTGGTGACCACGGCAATCACCAGCCGGTGACCGGCTTGCACGGGTCGCACCACCCCGGCCAGCGTCACGGTGAACTCCACCGGGGCGCCGCCGGCCGGTAGTGGACCGATCCGCACGGGCGCCACCGCGCCGCCGGGAAGTGTGCGGCGCCCGTCAGGTCCCAGGTCATAAAGCTTGACGAACAGCACCGCCTCAGAGGGTGGGGCGGCGACGGTGGGTGCGGCGGCTACCCGCAACCGGATCCGCGGTGCTCCCACGATGTCAATCGAGTCGGGCAGCGGATCGGTGACGAACATCGCCGACTGCCCGGGCACGTCGACCGCGATCCCGTCGAGGTTCGCCGCGCTACTAGGCAGCACCGCGTTGAGTCCCGGCAGGCTGCTCAACGCGGCTGGGGTGCCGCCGGGCGGACGCAACGCCTGCTGCGGGGAGCCGTGCAGGATCAGCTCCCGGCGCTGCACCGGGTCCCCGCCGAGCCCGGGGTAGACCGCAGCGTGCACGGTGCGCGGGGGAAGGCCACGCCGGGTGCCGAACAGGGCCTGCACCTGATGGTCGAACGCAGTTCCGTGGCTCGTACCGATCCGGCGCAGGTAGTAGTCGAACCAACCGCCGACCTGGTCTTGCAGCTCGGCGGTAGGCGCGCCGCCGTTGTGTCCACCCGCGTACCAGATCACCCTCAAAGGGGCGCGGGCGGCGGCGAGTTGCCGGGCGGTGGCGTCGGCTTGGTCCAGTCCGAACAGCGTGTCCTGCTCACCCTGGATGAGCAGGGTTGGTGCGGTGATATTGCCGGTCACCGTGGTCGGTGATGATCGGTGCAGCATCGCCACGATTTCCGGGGTCGGGGCGCCGGTGGTCGCTGCCTGGACATAGGCCGCGCAGATCTCCGGGCGGAACCGGCCGCACGGGCCTGGTCCAGCGGAGCCGGCACCGAAGAAGTAGCCGGCCCAATCTCGCTTGAACACCCCGTTCGGGCCGAACGCGCCGGCGGCCGGGGTGTCGCCGGGGATGGGTTGTTGGCTGGCGGCGTTCGGAAACAGCGCCTGCGCCAGGTCATTCCAGGTGATCTCCGGTGCGAGCGCATCCACCCGCCGGTCGGTCCCGGCCAGCAGCAAAGCCAGCGCGCCGCCGTAGGACGCCCCGGTGACGCCGACCCGCGGATCGCCGGGTGCGTCCTGCACCACATCGGGCCGCTTGGCCAGCCAGTCTACCAATGCTCGCGCATCGGCTACCTCGTAGTCGGGGGAGTCGAGTCCGATCTGACCAGTGCTGGCGCCGAATCCGCGGGCGGTCCAGGCCAGCACGACGAAACCGCGCCGGGCCAGCGCGGTGGCCTCTGCGCTGACAGAATCCTTGGAGCCACCGAAGCCGTGCGCTGCCAACACAGCCGGAGCCGGGGTCACTGCAGGCCGGTACAACGTGGCGTCCAGGTGCACTGGCGTGGCCACCCCGGGTCCGCCCGGCACGTCGATTGTGAGGTTTTCGGCGCTCACCGGCGGTGGATCGGCAGCCATCATGATGGTGACTGCCACGGCGGCCCCCGTTACCAGCGCGGCGACCGCCAGCACGACCGCAAGTCTCCAGCGGACCCTGGTCAACCGGCGCAGTGGGGCCATTAGGGACACACCACCGACGTTAGGTCACCACGCGCCGATGCCGCAGGATTCCGGAGGGGATTGTCTGCGCCGTTCGGGATCCCCGACCCCGGGGTGGTGCTGGCGACGGCGATAGGCGACACTAGTCCATAAGTGGAGGGGAGTATTCCTTCGCGGCGGCGTCGTCAACACGGCTTGCCCGCATCACTATGGGCGCCCGGTGCCGTCGACCGGCATGCCGGTGGAAGAGACCTCCGGTGTCTGACGCATGCCGTCTGCCCGGAGGTTGTCTGATGGATGTGCCCACGTGGGTGTGGCTAGCCACGGTGGCCGGCCTAGGTGGCCTGTTCGCCCTTGACCTGCTCATCGTGGACCGCAAACCACATGCGGTGGGTATGGCCGAAGCGACCTGGTGGGTGGGGTTCTATCTAGCCTGCGCGGTGGCGTTCGGGCTGGGCGTGTGGCTGTACGCGGGCAGCGGGTTCGCTGTCGAGTTCGCCGCGGGATACCTCACCGAGTACTCGCTGTCGGTGGACAACCTGTTCATCTTCGTCATCATCATGACGGCTTTCCGGGTGCCGACCATCCAGCAACATCGAGTACTGCTGATCGGCATCATGCTGGCGCTGGCCATGCGGGGAATGTTCATCGCCGCAGGTGCAGCCCTGATCGCGAACTTCAGCTGGGTGTTCTACCTCTTCGGCGCGCTGCTGATCTACCTTGGTTGGCGCCAGATTCGGCAACGCAAGCACGAGGCGACGTTCCAGGAGAATGCCATGCTGCGCGCGTTGCGAAACCTGATCCCGGTGACCGACGACTACGAGGGATCCCGCCTCACAGTCGTGCGGGACGGCAAGCGGTGGTTCACTCCCATGATCGTGGTGATGATCGCGATCGGATCCGTCGACCTGGTTTTCGCTCTGGACTCCATCCCGGCGATCTTCGGACTCACCCAGGAAGCCTTCCTCGTCTTCACCGCTAACGCGTTCGCGCTGATGGGTTTGCGGCAGCTGTACTTCCTCATCGGCGGGTTACTAGCCCGCCTTGTCTACCTGTCCATCGGGTTGGGCCTGATCCTCGGCTTCATCGGCGTCAAGCTGGTGCTCGATGCGCTCAACGACAACTCACTGCCCTTCCTCAATGACGGCCAACCCCTGGACTCGGTGCCGACGGTGGGCATCGAGTGGTCTTTGGGCGTGATTGCCGCGGTGCTGCTGGTGACGGCGGCAGCCAGCATGCTCATGACCAATAGACGTCGACCCGGCGGTCAGCCGGCGCGCGTGCCGGCGTCGGCGCCGGCGCGGCTGGTACCTGCTCGGCTGCTCAACCCTGCGCGGCCTGCTGAGCGCGGGCGTAGATCAGCTGAAGGAAGTCTGCGCCGGCGAGTGCGGTGAACGTGGCCGCGACCACCCGGGTGAACCGCGGGGCGAACAACAAACCAAGGACGAAACCGGTTGCCACCCACATGTCGAGGCAGAATGGGCAGCTGATCAGTTCCCCGATGGCATGGCGCACGGTGCCGGTGTCACGCGACTCCTCCATCACCTCGGCGGGACCGCCGGTGCCGTGGTACCGGGTGAACGGAGCGCGAAGCGGGCTGGTGACAGCGTCTTTGCTGATTGTGCGCGATAGTTTGTGGGTACCTGCGGTGATGAGAGCGAGGTCGTAAGGTGCGATCCGGCGGGGCAGCCCCCGCCTGCTCCATGCCGCTATCAGCCCGGCTAGACCGACTACGGTGGCGAAGATGGTCATGACCAGCAGGTAGCCACCCAGCGGCCGCGGGGCACCCTGCTGATACTCCTCGGCCTGCGCCTGCAGCGCGTTGCCGACTCCGGTCTGCTGGCTCACGCCGATACCACCCCTCACTGCGTCGCTTGCCGTCCGGATGTTGGCGGCGGCGGTCGCTGGGTACCCGAGCTGCCCACGGTCAACACCTCGGCCGGCAATCTGTTGCGGGGAAGGAGCTCGCCGGCTTGGTGGCCGGATGGGTGAGCCGCCTCGAAGGGCGGTACGCCCGAGATTCGCCCCGCCCGACCGGTCAGAGCTGCTCGCGGACTCCGGCTTCCCGTCCGAGAGTCTCGACTTGTTCGGGCAGCCGTCCCGATATCGCCCGCTGCCCGTGCGCGGGACGCAGCATCGGCAGCACGCTTCGCCGGGTGGCGCTGTCGACCTCGGCGGCCAGTGCTGCGTAGACAGCCACCCCGGCGACCACGATCCCGCACACACCGGAGGCGTACTGCCACACCGCAGCCCCGGTCAGTTCATAGCCGCCGGTGATGGCGAACCGCGCGGCGGCCAGCACCAGCACCAGCGTGGCCACCACCTTGCTCGTCAGTGCCGCCGTTGCCGGGACGAGCAGTGCGCCCGCCGCTACCACCAGCATGATCCCGAGTCCGGGGTCCGTCGTGCCGGATGGTGAGGTCAGCAAGCTCACGCCGAGTGTCGCCCACGTCCCACCGAGCACTCCCAGGCCAGTGCTCGCGACGACGTCGCGGCACAGGAAGCCGTAAAGACAGGCGATGAGCTGGACTGGAACAGTGAACGCCAGCAACCCGATCGCGAGCTCATGGCGTTGGGCGGCCGGCACCCAGTGCAGCTGCAGCGCGGAGATCAGCAGGCTTCCCACGACCAGGCCAAGAAATCCCAAGGGCAGCGGTGACGCGATGGGGCGCAGCACGATGCGGGTTGCATCCTGTTCCTGCAGACTCTCGCGCGGGTCGATCACCGCCTGCTGGTACGGCGCAGACGACATATCGTCCCCCTTCCACGCTCGGCAATGCCCGCACAGGGATTTCCCCGCCAGCCAGAAATAAACGGCCCGCCAGGCGCCGCGGGAGCTCAAGGTTTTGCGCAGCAGATGCCGGGTATGTCAGCGGTGATCCCCGCGTCAGCAGGAGGTGGTCGGTGCCGACCAGAGACCAGGTGCGACAGCTGCTGGAGCAGGGCCATGACTATCCCGAAATCGCCCGCCGGCTCGGCGTGCCGCCTGGACAGGCTTACTTGATCGGCACTGGTATCCCGGCTGACGGCGGCGATACCTATACCGACGCCGAGCGCCAGCGCCCCGGCGTGCTGCCCACCGCCCAGCACCTGCTCGGGCTGGAGCCGGAAAACCCCACGACCAAGGAAACCGTGCTCAACTGGATCAAGGCGCGGGTCAGCGCTGACGAGCAGATGAAGGCTGCGGGGCAGCAGCGTGACGCCGAGCCTGGTGACATCGTCGACCCGGACGACAATCACGACGCGCTGGTGGTGCTCACCCGCGACCACAACCAGGTCAAGGCCCTTCAGGAACAGCTCGAGGCGCTCCCCAGCCACAGCACCGGCGGGAGCGCCGCGCAGGTGTCGCAGCGCAAGTCCATCGTCGACATGATCACGGTGAAACTGTCCCAGCATGAGGCGGTTGAGGAGCAGTACTTCTGGCCGGCGGTGCGCGAGGCGATGCCTGACGGTGACCGGTGGGCTGATGAGGCCCTAGAGCAGGAGCAACAGGGCAAAGACACGCTCACCGCCCTAGGCAAGCTCGAACCTGACACCGACGAGTTCGACGAGCTGGTGGAACAGCTCGTGCTGCTGCTGCGCAAACACGTCGCTTACGAGGAGAAGCTGTTCCTCCAGCTCAAATCCGCGATGTCAGACGGGGCGCGTCGCGAATTGGGCGCGGAGCTGCTCACGGCCAAGAAACTCGCCCCAACCCGGCCGCACCCGGACACCCCGGCGAGCCCCGCCGTGCTCAAGACCGCTGGCATCGCTGGCGCCGCAGTGGACAAGGTCCGCGACGCGGTGGGTGATCGTCCTGCCAAGCGGCGCGGAAAGCCAAAGACACCCCAATGACTCCCGATATGGAGACATACCGGGCCTATGGAGGCCCTGATAACGCCGATATGTCTCCATATCGGGGTTGGGTGCCCTGCGATGAGGAGGCAGCGGGTGGGCGTGCAGAGCTGGATTGAAGGATGGCCGGTTGTCCGGCAGCTGACTGCGGGCGACTTGCTCGGGCGCGGTGCCGCGGCGAAAAGCAAGCACAGCGCCCACCTGCAACCCCGGACCGCGACCGCGGACAAGGTAGTGAAATCAGTGTGCCCGTTCTGCGCGGTTGGCTGCGGACAGAACGTCTACGTCAGAGACAATAAGGTGGTCCACGTCGAGGGTGACCCGGATTCCCCGGTCAGCCGCGGCCGGCTGTGCCCGCGTGGCTCCTCGACGTTGCAGCTGACCACCGGCTCGGCCCGCCAATACCAGGTGCTCTACCGGCGTCCGGGCGGCACGGACTGGGAGCAGCTGCCCCTGGATCAGGCCATGGACATGATCGCTGATCGGGTGATCAAAACTCGGCGCGAAGGGTGGCAGTGGGAGGTCGACGGCAAGCGCACTCGCCGCACGATGGGGTTTGCCAGCCTGGGTGGGGCCACCCTCGACAACGAGGAGAACTACCTGATCAAGAAGCTGTTCACCGCGTTGGGCGCGGTGCAGATCGAGAATCAAGCCCGTATTTGACACTCCTCCACCGTCCCCAGTCTGGGGACCAGCTTCGGCCGCGGCGGCGCCACCACCTTCCAGCAGGATTTGCAGAACTCCGACTGCATCGTGCTCGAGGGTTCGAACATGGCCGAGTGCCACCCGGTCGGTTTCCAGTGGGTGATGGAAGCCAAAGCCCGCGGCGCGAAGATCATCCATGTCGACCCTCGGTTCACCCGGACCAGCGCACTGGCCGATATTCACGTCCCCCTGCGCGCTGGCACCGACATCGCCTTCCTCGGCGGGATCATCAACTACGTCCTGGCCAACGAGAAGTATTTCCGTGAGTACGTGGTCGCCTACACCAACGCCGGCACGATCCTCACCGAGGACTACCGCGATACCGAGGACCTGGACGGGGTGTTCTCCGGACTCGACGTCGACGAGCGCACCTACGACTTCCACACCTGGCAGTACGAGGGTATGGAGGTCCAGGCCGCGTCGGGTCACCGCGACAAGGAATATCAGGACAAGGCTGGGGGCGAGAAGGCGCAGGGCGAGAACGGGAAGAGCAGTGGCAAGGTTCGCGCGTCCGGGCGGGGAGAGGCGCACGGCTCGGGCGGGGTGGCGATCACTGGCACCCCGCAGGTTGACCCGACGCTGGAGCATCCGCGGTGCGTATTCCAGGTGCTCAAGCGGCATTACACGCGCTACACCGCGGAAATGGTCTCCGACATCACTGGTGTGCCGGTCGATACCTTCCTGCAAGTATGCGAGCTGCTCGCGGAGAACTCCGGGCGGGATCGCACCAGTTCGTTCGTCTATTCCGTCGGCTGGACCCAGCACACCGTCGGCGTGCAGTACATCCGCACCGCGGCGGTGCTGCAGCAGCTGCTGGGCAACATCGGCCGCCCCGGCGGGGGGATCATGGCGTTGCGCGGGCATGCGTCAATCCAGGGCAGCACGGACATCCCCACGTTGTACAACCTGCTGCCCGGCTACATCCCGATGCCGCATGCGCACTCCAATGAGGACCTCGACTCGTTTATCCAGGGCGAGTCACCGAAGAAGAGTTACTGGGCGGAGATGCGCGCCTACACCGTCAGCCTGCTCAAATCGTGGTGGGGCCCGGCGGCCACCCCGGACAACGATTTCTGCTTCGACTACCTGCCCAGGCTCACCGGCAGCCACTCCACCTACGAGACCGTGATGGCCCAGCTCGCGGGGGACTGCAAGGGCTATTTCTTGATGGGGGAAAACCCCGCGGTGGGCTCGGCCAACGCCAAGATGCAACGCCTGGGCATGGCCAACCTGGAGTGGTTGGTGGTCCGCGATTTCTCCCTGATCGAGAGCGCCACCTGGTGGAAGGACGGCCCGGAGATCGAGTCCGGTGAGCTCAAGCCGGAGGACATCGGCACCGAGGTGTTCTTCCTGCCGGCCGCCGCGCACACCGAGAAGGACGGCAGCTTCACCAACACCCAGCGGATGCTGCAGTGGCACCACCAGGCCGTCGAGCCCGCCGGTGACGCGCGCAGCGACCTGTGGTTCACCTTCCACCTGGGCCGCAAAATCCGGGAAAAGCTCGCCGGTAGCACGGCATCCGGCGGGACACCCGCACCCGAGCTAGAGATGGACCGACCGATACTCGACCTTACTTGGGACTATCCCACCAAAGGTTCAATTGCCGAGCCCGAGGCCGAGGCAGTGCTCGCTGAGATCAACGGCTGGGACTCCGAAGGCGCGCCGCTGACTTCCTACGAACAGCTCAATGAGGACGGCTCAACGGCGTGCGGCTGCTGGATTTACTGCGGCGTCTACACCAACGGGGTCAACCAGGCGGCGCGGCGTAAGCCGGCAATGCTGCAGGACTGGGTGGCCAAGGAGTGGGGCTGGGCCTGGCCGGCCAACCGCCGCATCCTCTACAACCGGGCCTCCGCCGACCCGGACGGCAAGCCGTGGAGTGAGCGCAAGGCGCTGGTCTGGTGGGACGAGGACCAGGCGAAGTGGACTGGTCACGACACCCCGGATTTCAGCGCGGCCAAGTCGCCGCATTACCGGCCGCCGACCGGCGCGACCGGAGCCGAGGCGTTGTCCGGGGTGGATCCGTTCGTCATGCAGGCCGACGGGAAATCCTGGCTGTTCGTCCCGGCCGGACTGACCGACGGGCCGCTGCCGACGCACTACGAGCCGCAGGAATCGCCGGTGCCCAACCTGCTGTACCGCCAGCAGCGCAACCCTGTCCGGGAGATCACCGCGATGGTGCACCCCAACGACCGGTTCCAGCCCAGCGGGGACGAGCCGGGCGCTGAAGTGTTCCCGTACGTGTGCAGCACCTACCGGATCGCCGAGCACCACACCGCGGGCGGGATGACCCGGTTCCAGCCTT
>JBHELN010000176.1:0-10771 GCA_046263115.1 Pseudonocardiaceae bacterium
GCTCACGGTGCTCGGGCTGCTGCCTGACCGCGGGTACACCGTGTACGCATACAACAATGCTTGCGGGACCACTCCTCGGGCAGCCGGCGCGCGTTTCCAGAATCGCCCTGATCCTGCGGCGACGTCCGCAGCGACATCGACTGACCCCGAATACGACAACCCGAACAACGAGATCTGGCTCGATGTCCGGACCGACGACGCCGGAACCGGCACCTCGGCCACCACCATTCCCTTCGTCCTCACCGACCGTGTACCACATTCGTTCGTGGTGCACGACGCGATGCACACCCCGAAAGGCCCTGCGCAAGCAGCAGACATCGGTGCCCGCATCGCCTGCCTCACGCTGTCCCTGCGGTGACCCGGCGCGGCTACTCTGGAGCCTTGGCCGCCCCCGGAGCGCTGCCAGATGGGATGGCCTCATGCCACCGGCCACTGGACTGATCTCGTTCGTGGGTGCCGGACCCGGCGCACCGGACCTGCTCACCCTCCGCGGCGCGAACCGGCTTGCCGCTGCGGATTTGGTGGTCTGGGCGTCGTCGCTGGTGCCAGTCGAGGTGTTGACGCACTGCCGCGAGGGGGTCGAAGTTCACGACTCGGCGGGTATGACGCTGGAGGACGTTCTCGCGGTCTACGCGGCGCACCCGGACGCCATGATTGTGCGGCTGCATTCGGGAGATGTCTCGCTGTACTCTGCGCTGACCGAGCAGCTATCCTGGTGCCGGGAACAGCACCGGGCATTTGAGATAGTCCCGGGGGTCGGCTCGCTGGCCGCCGCTGCGGCTACCGTCGGTATAGAGCTCACGGTGCCCGGGGTGGCCCAAAGCGCCGTACTCACCCGGCTGGGTGAGGGCCGGACCGCAACGTCGATGCCGTCCGGCGAGAGCGTTGCCGCCTTTGCACGCCATGCGACCACCATGGCCATCTATCTGTCCGCGGCCCGGCCGGACACGTTGCGCGAGGAGCTGCTGGCCGGCTACTCACCGCAGACTCCCGCCGTCGTGGTTGCGAAAGCCAGCTGGCCGGACGAGACCGTGATCAGCACCACAGTGGGCGGCCTGGCCGAAGCGCTCGTTGGATCGGGGATTCGCACTGCCGCGCTGGTATTGGTAGGGCCGGCACTGTCAGGCGCCGGTTCCCGGAGCCGGCTCTACGATCCCACCTACTCGCACGGCTGCCGCCGCCGCTCGACACCGGGCAGCACCGCGGGGCGACCCATCCCCCCGGCAAAGCGCAAGTCCCCGTAGTTTGCGACGGTTTTGTGACGGGTTGGAGTTACCGAAGCCCGGCTACACTTGTGCGCTGGTTGGGCGCACTGGTTGGACGAGCGCACCACCACGAGTGCGATGATCATACCCCGCGCCGGGGAGATGGGCGGGCAGGACGCTGGATCAGGTGCCTGGGATGCACGCGACGCTCCTGGACGCAGCGATCGTGCGACTACCGTGACGGGCGCGCTCGCTGTCGTCGGTCTGGGGCCGGGTGGTCCTGCCCATCGCACCCGGGCCGCAGAGGACGCTGTCCGGGACGCCCAGGTTGTTCTCGGATACCAGGCTTACCTGGCGGCTTGCGCGGATCTCACCGGCCCACACCAGAGCGTGGTGCCCAGTGGCATCGGCGCGGAGCAGCAACGCGTCGACGATGCGGTGCGTGTCGCGGCCGGCGGTGCCAGGGTGGCGCTGGTGTCCTCCGGCGACGCCGGGATCTACGGGATGGCTTCGCTGGCCCTGACCACCGCCGCCGCGCTAGCGCCGGAGCGGCGTCCGGCAGTGCGAGTGGTACCCGGTATTACGGCGGCAGTCGCGGCTGCGGCGCTGCTCGGCGCTCCGCTAGCCCGCGACTTCGCCTGCTTGACCCTGTCCGATCTACTCGCCCCCTGGGAAGCCGTCGAAACGCGACTGCGCGCGGTGGCCGCCGCGGACCTGGTACTGGCGTTGTACAACCCCCGCTCCCGGGACCGGTCGTGGCAACTGGGCCGGGCATGCGAGGTCCTGGCCGAGTACCGGCCCGGTCACACTCCGGTCGGGCTGGTTACCGACGCGGGACGGGACAGTGAGCAGGTGCAGCTCACCACGCTGGCCGCGCTGGACCCAGCCAGGGTAGGGATGCACACGGTCGTGATCGTCGGCGGTGCCACCACCAGCCGGCTCGGTGACTGGCTGGTGACCGCCCGATCCCTCGGCGCGCAGCCGTGACCGCCGACGCACTTGGCTGGGCCATCAGCACCCCATGCGCGGAGGCGGTGTTATGACCGTTCATCTGGTGGGTGCCGGACCCGGCGATCCCCAGCTACTCACCCGCCGCGGTGCCGCGTTGCTGGCGGCCGCCGAGCACGTGGTGTACGACCGTCCCTCGATGGCCGAGATCTTGGCCCTCGCGCCGGGCGCCACCAGGCACTGCGTCGGCAAGCAGGGCGCCACCCCGGCACCACCACAGCACGAGATCAACGCCCTGCTCGTCGAGCTCGGCAGGACCGGGGCCTGCGTGGTGCGGCTGAAATCAGGTGACCCCTTCATAGCGTCTCGCGGGGGGGAAGAAGCAGTGGCATTGGCTGACGCCGGAGTAGCCATCGACGTGGTGCCGGGGGTATCCGCCGCGGTGGCCGCGCCGGCCGCGGCGGGAATCCCGGTAATGGTCCGGCAGCGCGCCCGCACGCTCACCGTGGTCACCGGCAACGAAGACGTCGAACAGGTGGATTGGGACGCAGTGGCCCACCTGGGCGGCACGGTGGTGCTGCTCACTGGGCGGGCCGTGCTGCACCGAGTGATCGCCGCGCTGCGTGCGGGTGGGATGGCGCCCGACACTCCGGTTGCCGCAATCAGCGCCGCCACCCGCCCACAGCAGCGCACCGTCCGCGGCACGTTGGCGCAGCCCCCATCGGCCCGGCTGGCTGCGCCGCTGACAGTGGTGATCGGTGAGGTTGCGGCCTTGGACGTCACCGCTTCGACCGTTGCGGGCGAGGTGAACTGTGCGCAGCCCTGACAGCCGATGGGTGGCGTCGTGAGCGCGACTCACCAAGGCCTGCTCGTTCCCGCCGACACCCCGGTGCACCGGCTGGCACCACAGTGCAAGGTGGCTGCCACCGTGCTGTTCGTGCTGGCCGTCGCGTGCACGCCGGCTGGCGCGTATCGGCCCTACCTGTGCGACCTGCTGGCGCTCGCCGCGGTCGCCACGCTGGCCCGGCTGCCACCGTTGATCCTGGCACGCCGGCTGCTCGTAGAAGTGCCGTTCGTGCTGTTCGTGCTGGTACTGCCGGTGCTCGACGGGCCACCGCGGCTGACGGTACTCGGTATCGCCCTGTCGGTGCCCGGGCTGCACGCCGCAGCAACCATCACGCTCAAGGCAACGTTCGGGCTGCTAGCCACCGGGATCCTGGCCGCCACCACGCCGCTGCCGGAGATCATCACGGGGCTGGAGCGGCTGCGGGTGCCGCGGGTGTTCACCGCAGTCGCCGCGTTCATGGTGCGCTACCTCGAGGTACTGACGGCCGAGCTGGCTCGGATGCGGACCGCGGCGCTGTGCCGAGGGGGCAATCCGCGATGGGTCTGGCAGGTCCGCGACGTGACAGCTGGGCTCGGCGCACTCGTCGTCCGCTCCTTCGAGCGAGGCGAACGGGTGCATCTCGCGATGGCCTCCCGCGGGTACACCGCAACCGTGCCGACCGCGCTGACCGGCGCCGCGGCGTCTCGTCGTGCGTGGGCCGGTTCGCTGACCGTGCCTGCGCTGGCCGCGATCGGGTTGGCCCTGGCATGAGCCGAGCCATGCTGGTAGTGGGGCACGGCAGCCGGGACGCAGACGGGGTGGATGAGTTCTGGACGCTGGCCGGCGCGATCCGCGCCGCAGCGGGTGAGCTGCTGACCGGATTCGGTTTCATCGAGCTGTCCACGCCCACCGTCGATGAGGCCATTGACGACCTGGTCGCGCGCGGCGCCACTGAGATCGTCAGCGTGCCGCTGGTGCTGCTGGCCGCCGGGCACTTGAAGAACGACGGCCCGGCCGCGCTGGCCCGGGCCCGGGCCCGGCATCCGCAGGTGCGCTTCACGCTGGCTCGCGACCTCGGCATCGAACCCAACGTGCTCGAGGTCGTCACGGACCGGATCCGAGACATGGCCGGCGACGCGGACCCGGAGAAGCTGGGGGTAGCGCTAATCGGTCGGGGTTGTAGCGACCCGGACGCGTGTGCGGATTTGTGGAAGGTCAGCCGGTTGCTCGCCGATGGCCGCGGGCTGGGCACGGTCGAGCCCGGCTTCGTGTCTGTCGCCAAGCCCTCGGTCCCGGAGACCCTGGAGCGGTTGCGACTGCTCGGCGCCGGGACGGCGGTGGTCGCCCCGTTCTTCCTGTTCTCCGGGGTACTGCTGAACCGGATCTTCGCCGAGGCCGCCAGGTGGGCGCAGGATCATCCGGAGGTCGAGGTCCGTGGCGCCGCCCATCTGGGGCCCGACGCGCGGGTGGCCCGGTTGGTGCTCGAGCGCTACCGCGAGGCGCGCGCCGGTGATGTACGGATGAATTGCGACCTGTGCGCCTACCGGGTGCAGCTCCCCGGGTACGAGTCCAAGGTCGGCACACCGATCTCCCTGACCCCACATGGTGACGCGCCCGCTGCTGGTTCCCGGCGGCCCCGCCGGACCACCCGGGCCCCTACCCCAGCAGTGCCGATCCGGCGCGGCCGGTTCGTCGGCTCGCAGGCGGCCTCGCGGCGCGCCAACCATGCCGCGATCGAGATGCGCGATGTCCACTTCGCCTACCCGGATGGCCGCCAAGCGCTGTCGGGCGCCTCGATGCGTGTCGAATTCGGTGAGCGGGTCGCGCTGCTCGGGCCGAACGGTGCCGGCAAAACGTCCCTGGTGCTGCAGCTCAATGGGGTACTCACCCCGTCGGCCGGGTCGGTGTTCATCGGCGGTGTCCAGGTGGGGCGGCGCACATTGACCGAGGTGCGCAGGCGGGTCGGCGTTGTGTTCCAAGACCCCGACGATCAGCTGTTCAGCCCCACGGTGGGCCGTGATGTGGCGTTCGGGCCGGCACATCTAGGGCTGTCCGGGGACGCGTTGCAGGCTCGAGTCACCGAGGCGCTGTCCTATGTCGGCTTGTCGGAAACCGCGGACCGCCCACCACACCGGCTGTCTGTGGGTGAGCGTCGACGTGCCGCGGTGGCCACGGTGCTGGCCATGCATCCCGAGGTGCTTGTGCTCGACGAACCCACCGCCAATCTCGATCCTGCTGCCCGGCGGGAGTTCGCCGATCTGATCAAACGCCTGGGTATGACGACCCTGCTGGTCACCCACGACCTGCCCTACGCGCTGGAACTGTGCCCGCGCGCGCTGGTCATCGACCACGGGCAAATCGTCGCCGACGGACCCACCCGGGAGGTGCTCGCCGACGCCGGATTCATGAGCGCCCACCGGCTGGAGCTCCCCGCCGGCTTCAACCCGCTGGGCACCTGACCGGTTTCTTGCCGCCGAGTTCGGCAGTGCTGCTCAATCTCGGTCCGGCGAAGTAGTCCCGCCCAGGTACGGATGCTATCGGGCGCGCGAGAAGGCGCGCGCCCATAGCGTGGAGAAGTCCGTTATCGTGGTGATTTCTCTGATGACGCAATGCTCGCGCGGCAGCCGAAATTGCTCGCCACCATGGTAGAGGGCGGGCTGTGCCACTCCGCCGCACACGGTGATGAGGCGGCCCGGCTGCCGGAATCACCACAGTATGCAAACCGCAGGCAGCTGGCCACCACCAAGAACACCCAACGGACCCAAGAGCAAAGCAGGCGCTGCGACCTACTACCAGAACTGCCACCTCATCCTATCGGCCGAGGCAGGCGTCTCGAGAGGGGAATCGGGAACCCCACCCGAGAAACGGCCGCTGCCGGAAGGGAGCCTGCATGTCCTGGATCGTCGATCACTGGGAAGGATTAGGTACGGTCGCCGGCAAGGCGGTACTCATGTACGTGACCGCAGTTGTCGGGCTGCGGCTGGGCGAACGGCGCACCCTGGCCCAATGGACCATCATCGATTTCGCCACCGCGGTAGCGGTCGGCGCCATCGTCGGACGCACCGCCATCGCCGGTACCCAGTCCTATGCCACTGGCGCCGTCGCGCTGCTCACCCTCATCGCGGTACACCGGCTTGCTAGCCTGCTGCGGTTTCGCCCGGTGGCCGGCAAGCTGTTCGACCACCGGGTCCGGGTTCTTGTCGATCACGGCCAGCTGCGCCGCCGACAGCTTCGGATGTGCGGACTCACCGACAACGACCTCTACGCCCAGCTACGCCAACGCGGCATCTTCGACCTCACCCCGCTGCGCTACGTCCTCTACGAAGCCAAAGGCGATCTCACTGTCGTGCCCGACCGATGCTCGACAGACCCTGACCTACCGCTCGTCCAGGCCGGTCTCGACAGCGCGGACGGCTACCAGCATCGCAGCGGCCCGGCACCATAACCAGCGCGGCGCTGCCGAAACGGCGTCAAGCTTGCGCGGGCTGCCTGGCGCCGCGGCAACCTCACCTGACCCTGCACATCCTGCTGCAGCCATGGCTCCCGCTGCGGTGCAAATGATCAGGATCCGTCACCGGCGGGCGTCAGTGCGAGTCCTGGTGCGCCTGGTCGAATGCTTGCTGGATCGACGCCGGGATCCTGCCCCGGTCGTTGATGCTGTGGCCCTGCCGCCGGGCCCACTCACGCACGGCCTGAGTTTGCTCACGGGACCGGCCACTGCCGCTGATACCGGAGCTGGTGCTGACCTTGCGAGTCCGGCGGCCGTTACCGCCGCCCTTAACCTTCCGGGCACTCTCTACGAAGCCAGCGATGGCATCGTTGAACTCCTTAATGTTTTCACTCGAGAGGTCAATTTCGTAGTGAGTTCCGTCGACAGTGAAGGTGAACGTTCGCTCTGCCGGTGAGCCGTCGATGTCATCAACGAACTTTCGAATTACCTTCTGCGCCATGTAGGCAGTCTCCTCACGATCAACCCTGCGGGGATGCGCAGATGATAGACCACACGCTGGCTTCAGTTCCTTCAGGGCATAGATCGATTTGAGACTGACGACGGGCACATGGCGCTGCACGACCTTACTAGCAGCGGGGCGCCGCTATCCCAAGCAAGTGCTAATGTCACGCCGCGACAACGTAACTGGCGCCGCGCGAAATGGCCCAGGTATTCGCAGCGTCTCATGATCGCTGAAAGTGAGCGACGGCTGTGCAGAGAGAGATGCACAGTGTCGCATCAGTTTCGGCGATCAACCGGGACATCATCCGCCTGCGTGCTGAACGACGCAGGCGGGCAAGACCCGCGTCGCGCGGTACCCGCACCGAAGTCCCAGGCTCGGCGCTCGTCGCGCAGGGTGATCGCGTCGGTAGGGCAGATCTCCACGCACTCGCCGCAGGAGGTGCAGCGGATTTCGATGACCGTCGGGCGCTGCGGGGCAGCTCGCAGTGCGCGCTCCGGGCAGGTGCGCAGGCACGCCCCGCACGCAGTGCAGGCTGAACTGATCCACAGCGGGCGCAGTGCGGCAACCGCCACGGTGACGTGCTCGCCGCGCTGCTTGGGCACGATCAACGAGCCGCCACCAAGATCGCGGGCCGCGAGCAGGGCGGCGGCCTCAGCGACGCTGCGGGTACCGACGTGGTCGCGGACGGAGTCACTAGGGCAGGGCACCTCGACGGCGTCGAGCTCATCGGCCGGGTAGCAGTGCAGCGGCGCGCCGTGTTCCCGGATCACCGCGAGCAACCCGGGCTCATCGCGACGCCGGTCGATAGTGGCGAACGCGGTGATCGCCGTCAGATCCGGCACGGCCAGCCGAAGCGCCGACCACACCGCCGCTGTGCGCACCCCACAGGACGACCCGAGCCCTACCACCAGACCCTGCATGCCGGTCTCGCGGCTCAACGCCGGCCCCATAGCAGCAGGATCGGGTTGGTCGCGGCGAGGCGCACCGTGCCGTCGGGCAACTCCGCAAACCTCGACGCCGCCAGCTGCACGCCGTCCACATGGTGGCCCGCTTCGCGCAGCACTGCCCGGCAGGGCGCGACCCGGTCCAGCGCAGCCAACGCCACGACGACCCGCGGCGACGCCTGCGCCGCGGCCCGCACCACGTCAGGCCCTCCCCCGCCGACGAACACCGCGTCGGGTTCGGGGAGACCCTTGAGCGCCGCCGGAGCGTGGCCCTCGACCATCCGGACGTCCACGCCGTGGGCGTGCGCATTGGCCACCAGCCGGGCGCACTGCCCGGGATCCCGCTCGACTGCGACGACGGCGGCACCGAACCGGGCGCATTCCACCCCAAGCGACCCGCAACCGGCTCCCAGATCCCACACCAACCGCCCACGTCCGGGGGCCAGCCGGGCCAACGCCAGCGCCCGCACCTCCGATTTGGTGATCATCCCGGCACGGTGAGAGAACTCCCCCTCCGCCAGCGCCCACCCGGCAATAGGCGGCACCGGTTCACCGCCGACAATCCAGTTCCGTGCAGGTACCGCATTCTCATCCGCCAGGCATAACACCAGATGCGGATCGCGGACCGGCCCACCATCGAAGCGTCGCACGCGTTCGTCGGGCCCGCCAAGGTCCTCCGCGACCAGCACCGTGCGCTGCCAGCCGGCCAATCCGTCGATGATCTCCGCAGCGCCCGCGTCCGGTCCGGTCAGCACCGCAACCGCGTGGTGAGCGCGGCACACGTTGAGCGCGCGCCGCAATGACCGCCCGTGGGCCGAGACGACGGCCACGTCGTCCCACGACCGGCCGAGCAGCGCGAAGGCTCGCGCAACACTGGGCCGCGCCGGCAGCACCACAGGCCGCAGCCCGCGCGCACGCAACGTCCGCACGATTCCGAAGAAGCCCGGATCACCGCTGGCCAGCACCACGGCTGGGGAGGTGTCGGGCAGCTCGTCCAGTTGGGCCGGACCGAGCACCCGGGCAACGGTCGGCACCGGCACGGCGGCGAGCTGGTGAGGTGCACCAACCACGACCTGCGCGCCGGCCAGCGCCTGGGACGCCCCGGGGGGCAGTGTGGCACCGTCCAAACCCACGACGGTGACACTCATCGCACCCAGTCCGGCTCGGTTGCGGCGACCACGCGGCGCCCGGTGAAGTCCACCATCGCCACCTTCGCGGGCAGCGCCGTGCCCAACTCGGCGGTGAACCGGCGCAGCGTGTCAGCCACCCGGGTGCACACGTCGTCCCCACAGGCCCGCAGCAGCCCACCGGCCTCCCAGATCTCGTAGGCTCGCCGGGCGGTCGGGGCGCCGCGGATCTCCTCGACGTCCTCGGGGCGCCCACCATGCGCGGCGGTGATCTCCGCCAGCAGACTGGTGTCCACCTTGGACCGGGTGTAGTGGGTCATCAGGATTCCGGCGGCTAGCTTGGTCAGCTTGCCGATCATGCCGACGAACACCACCTCGGCCAGGCCATGCTCGACCGCGCGGCGCAGCGCCGCCCCGGTGAAGTCACCGACCTCGACGAAGGCCACCTCCGGCAGGTGCGGCAGCAAGGCCATCGCGCCGCGCTCGGTGCGCCCGCCGGTCGCCAACACCAGGGTGGACACGTTCTGTGCGGCCATCACCGCGACGGCCTGCTCTACCGAGGCAAGCCAGGATGCGGTGGAGAAGGGGCGGACGATCCCGGTGGTGCCCAGGATGGAAATCCCGCCTTCGATGCCTAGCCGTCTGTTGGTCGTCTTGCGGGCCATCCGCTCCCCGCCAGGCACACTGATCGTGACGTCAACGCCCCGCCCCCCGGACGCCTCATACACCGCATCGGTGATCATCTGCCGGGGCATCGAGTTGATCGCGGGCTCGCCAACCGGTAGCCCGAGCCCAGGAAGGGTGACCACCCCGACTCCCTCGCCACGGTGCAGCACGACCTCACCGTCGTCGCGCCAGCTAGCGGTGACGGTCAGGTGCGCGCCGTGGGTGACATCAGGGTCGTCGCCGGCGTCTTTGACCACCACCGCGGTGGCAGTCGGCCCCTGGCGACGCAGTGAGTGCACGGGAAATTCATGCCGATCGCCCGACGGGAAGCCGATGGACACCGCCCGTACCCGGGTGCCGCCCAGCGCGGCTACCGCGGCCTTGGCCGCGGCCGCGGCGCAGGCACCGGTACTGAACCCGGTGCGCAGCGCCTTCGTCTTCTCCTTCGCAGTCCGCGGCAGATCCGGCTCGCGCAGCGGTGGCCCGGTCATAGCTGCGCTCCCCTCCCGTTGCGGGTCGGCAGGACCAGCACCGTCGACAGGTAGCCCGCGGTGTAGGTCTGCTCCAGCGGGGTGATCAGCTCGTCAGGGGTACCGAGATGCTCGGTGCACCAGGCTCGGTCCAGCGCACCGGCGGCTGCCACTCGCTCGCGCAGTTGCGCCAGCCGGCGACCGCCCTTGTAGGCGATCACTGTCCCGCCCCGGGTCAGCGCGTCATCCAGCGCTGCGAGGTCACGGGCCAGCGGCAGCAGGGTGAGTGGTTCGGCACCCTCGACCAGGGTCACACCGGCGGCGCTGGCGGCGGCTTGCATCGCGGTGATGCCCGGGATGGTGCGGATCCGCACGCCGGGCAGCAGTTCCCGTACGGTGTGGGCGAGGTAGCCAAAGGTGGAGTACACCGAGGGGTCACCGAGGGTGGCGAAGGCGGCATTACCGGCGCGCTCACGCAGGTAGGTAACCAGGCGGGTGGCGGCGGCATCCCAGCAGTCGCGGCGCCGGCGCTGCGGCCCGTCGACGCCGTCGTTGAGCGCGAACACCAGTCGTTCGAGGCGGTCGTGGGTCAGATGCGCCCGCACCACCGCCTCGGCGCGCCCGGGCAGATC
>JBHELN010000177.1:0-2863 GCA_046263115.1 Pseudonocardiaceae bacterium
CGGCACGGGCGGTGGAGGCCCACCCGGCTCGTGCCGCAGGCCCTCGATCACGGCGATCAATGCGGCCAGCACGGCGCCCACGATCAGCAGCGTGCTCGCCTGGATGCCGTGCAATGACGGTGGCTTGTCGAACCAGGGCACCCCGTACTGCGAGACGTACCAGGGCGCGTTGGGTCCGGTGGCGGACATCGCCAGGATCACCAGCATGCCGCACAGGAACCACCACCGGTTGCGGGCCGACCGCAGCACGTTCGAGCTGGTGGCCAGCGCGGTCAGCGCAGCCAGCGCGGCGCCGATCGAGGCGAACGCGCCGAAGTGGTGCGTCCACTTGGTGGGAGTCAGCGCAAGCAGGGCCAGCGACGTGCCCGCAGTGCCAATCAGCCGCCGGCTCGGGCCCAGACCAGCACCTGGGATGCCGCCGCGGCGCAGCAGGACCACCAGGCTGGTGCCCAGGCACAGCAGCAACATCAGAACTGGGAACCGCCGGGCCAGCGCCCCGTCGGGCATGTCGGAAAACAACCACTGGTAGCGCAGCGGCTCCTGGAACCAGGACAGGTTTGGTCCGATCTCGGTGCGGATCCGGGTGGCTTCCAGCACCCCGGCCAGCGTCTGATCGGCGAAGATCACCACGAGGACCAGGAAGCCGGCGCCAAGCAACGGCCCCATCACCGCAGCCCAGCCGGAGACCGCGGCGTGCTGGTGCAGCAGCCGCACCAGCGGTCGCAATGCCACCAGGAGCGGGGCGACCGCGATGAAGCCGGTAGGTGTCGCTGCAACGGTGAATGCGGCCGCGATCAGGCCCAGCGCCAGCGGCAGCAGCCGGCGGGTGGCCACTGCGCGCTCCACCGCACACAGCACCAGCAGCGAGCCGATGGCCACTACCGGCTCCAGCCGCAGCCCGTTGTTGAAGGGCAGCCAGAACGCCAGGAACACCCCGGCGGCGGCCCAGCCGGCGGCGGCGCTGCGGCGCACCTCCCGGCCCAGCCGCGGCATCACCTCCCGGCTGATCAGCATCCAGCTGACCCCGCCCATCGCGAAGGCGGGCAGCCTCAGCCACGGTGGCACCGTGCTGATCTGCGACCAGTACGCGTAGAGCTCATACGGCCAGCCGAAGGGCGCTTCCGGGACGTTGAACCACCGGTAGTAGTTGCCGATGTACCCCATCTCGGCCCTGGTACGGATCATCGTCAGGATGTATCCGTCGTCGGAGGTGATCCCGCCGATGACCACCCAGATGGCCAGTACCGCGAGCACGGTGGCATCCCGCCCGGTCGGGCGCCACCAGCCCGCGGGCAGCAGCCGCGGCGCCCGGCGACCGGTCCGCCTGTCCAGTTGATGCACCAGAACCAGGCTGATCAGCACGGTCAGCACGGCCAGCTCGATCGCCAAAAGTTTGATCGGATGGGGGACGGACTGGAAGCGGGTGTCCGGGGTGATCTGCACCGACAGCCCCGTCACCGGGTCCAGGCGCTCGTCCAGGGCCGAGTAGATGCCGGTGACCTGCGGCCGGACGTCCTGGGTGACCTTGACGAACCGGGTCGCGCCGGCCGAGGCCGTAGTGCCCTTGGCACTGGAGGTGACCTTGATCAGGCACTGCTCGGTGGCCGGCGGGATCGTGTTGAGCAGGATGTTGCCCAGCGCCTGCCCGCGGCTGACCAGGGTCAGTTTTCCGTCCGCGACCTGGAGCACCATGCCCACCGCCGCGCCATCCGTCGAGCCGGACGGGGTCGTGGACAGCAGCGGCGCCGGCTGCGTCGAGCGCGCGTCCACCGAGGAGGCCGCGGCACAGGGGATCGTCGCGGTCAGGTTTTGGGGCTGGAAGGTGACCAGCGGGGCGTTGACCGGGGCGAGGTGCTTGCCGTTCGGCCAGGTGATCACGGTGGTGTCCTGGATCACCGGCAGCAGCGGTACGGCGACGGCCAGCAGCGCGCCGAGCAGGCCGAGCACTGCGGCGGCGAGCTGAAGCAGCCGCCGGGCTCGGCCCCTTCCAACAGCGTTGGGGTGATCCTCGGTGGCCTGTTCGTCGGCGTCGTGATCGGAACGCGACTTACGGCGCGAGATCTCGATGTGCCCGGATGTCAGCACCCGCAGGAGGCTAGTCCAATGGGACTAGCGCCAGGCGACCTGTCCCAAACATTGACCGGATCTTTACCTCGGTGCGTGCGGAGGCCGATGCGGCCGGTAGCGGTAGAAGCGCTCGGCGCGGCCTTGCCGCAGCAGCCGCAGCCACCGCCGGAACGCTCGTGGGTCGCGTTTGGTGAACACGAAATACAGCCCGAATCGCAACACTTCCAGCATTCCGATTCGCCGCATACCCGGCTGGGACAGCACGTAGCCCCGGTTGCGGTAGGTGTAGTAGCGCTTGATCTCGTCGCTGGGGTCCTGGGCGTGGAAATGCCCGCGCAGCATCGGCTTGAACTCATCCGAGCCGTCTGGATGGGCGTAGGAGGCCCTCAGCGTGGTGCCGAACCGCAGCCCGGAGCGGGCCACCCTGCGGTGCACCTCCACCTCGTCGCCCCGGATGAACAGCCGGTAGTCCGGCACTCCGATAACGTCCAGCGCGTCGGCGGAAAACAGCGCGCCGTTGAAGAAGCTGGCAATGCCGGGCAGGAAGTCGGTGCCCGGCTCGCTGCCCAACTCGCTGCGCAGCCGCTTCCAAGTCAATCCTCTGCGCAGCGGGAAGGCCAGCCGCTCCGGGTCGTCGATGTTGACGACCACCGGGGAGATCACCGCCAGATCTCGGCGCTTGGCCTCTTCGAGCAGCGTCTGCAGCACCCGGACGTCGGCTGGGCGCCCGTCGTCATCGGCCAGCCACACCCAGTCCGCGCCCAATGCCAGGGCGTGCAGGATGCCCAGCGCGAAC
>JBHELN010000178.1:0-15022 GCA_046263115.1 Pseudonocardiaceae bacterium
TTCCTCACGCAAGCCACCGCTGCCCTGGACGCAGACCGGATCAACGCCCCGGATGCCACCTCCCTACTCACAGCCGCCGTCGCTACCCACACCGGGAACTTCTTGGAAGACGACCCCTACCAAGACTGGGCCATCGAGCTGGCCGACGAGGTCCACGCCACCCACAACGCCCTGCTCCGTGCATTAACCAGGCGCATGCGCCAAACCGGTGACACCGACGAAGTCGTGCGCTACACCCTGCGCCTGCTCCAGCAAGACCACTACGACGAACAAGCGCATCTCAACCTCGTTGCTGTCCTACTCGCCGCGGGACGCCTCGGCCAAGCACACCACCACTACCAAAACTACGCCCGCCGGATGACCGAAATCGGCATCCAACCGCGCCCACTACCCAACATGCCGACAAACCGACGAAAACAACACGGCACCATTGCCCCGGCGAACCACCGTGGGGCAGCATGCTGAGCCAACGCGTCATCGTCCGGCGCAAGTGCCCTCGCCCAGCAGGTCCCATCCCACCGCTTTTCGCTACCACCGAATCCCGAAAAGCGGTGTCGGCGTGGCGGCCGACGGCACTGGAGGTCTCCGCGTACGCGGCGTCGGTCGTAGTGTGGCGCGGTGAGCTGGCACTGTTGCATTAAGGTGAACAGCGCCCTCACCGTGCACCCAATCGGGAGGCAAGACCATTCAGCCGCCCCGACAAACCCCAACAACCACACATTGAAAGCCTTTCGCAGGGCTGTTGGGCGAGTGGGTGGAACAGGCCAGACGGGCCGATCGCTCAATGCAACTGTGCCATGAGGGGAATGCAACCCGTCGGACATTTCCATCGCCTGACAACGGGTCGCTGATCGGGCGAGTTGTGGATGGAGTGCATCCTCCCGTTGAGGTCGCCGGTTTACTGTGGGCGGGTGGCCAGGGCCTGAAGGACAGCGACGTGGGGATTCTGACTTGGTCGGCCAGCGCGGTGGCCCAGTCGTAAGGGGCATCGTCCGGGAGGAACTCGCCGGTGTAGGCGGTTGCGGCGGCGTGCAGCAGCGCGGTGGCGTTGTGTTGGTTGCTGCGGTGGGCGCGGAGTGCGGCTGCGGCAAGGGTGAGGAACTGGTCAACATCGACCACGACTTCGGCGCGGTCTAGCCATACCTCGCTCCCGTCACTGCCCAACGGCTCTGCACTGCCGGGCGGGTGTAGTAGCTGACGGACTGTGGACAGCAGCACCGAAAGCTGGTTACCGGCCACGGCCGGGTCCGTCTCCGGCCACAACAGCTCGATGAGCTGCTTTCGCGGTACTGGCCCCCGTTGGGTGATCAAAATTTTCAGCAGCTCGGGGCCTTTCGGCGACCGCCAGGCGGTAGCGGGTACCGGCAGACCGTCGCGGGCTATTTGGAAGATACCCAGCGTGCGAATGGAAACCGCGGGCTGGCCGGGGCTCAGCATGGGAGCGGGCTGGGCCTACCAGCTCGAAATCGACCTGGCATCACCGTTACCCTCGTAGAACGCTGCGTAAGGCAGACCAGGAGGTGTTCGAGGTGAGACCGAGGACACGGTAGCTCCCGGCGTCTGGGTAGCGCGAGAACTCTGCGTGCACGGCAGCGACCTCCTCGCCCGTACCGGCGACGTGCTGGCCGTGATGGCCCAACTCCCGAGTGCATGACCAGCGCAGGACCAGGGTTTGCGAGGTCGCGTCAAGCCACTCAAACCCGCATCTACGAGATCCTCTGGCCGTGCTGGCATCCGAGGTGGGATCCGGGTCACCCACAGCGACATGCTCAAATTCGTCGCTGTGGCCGAGGCTGTCGCTTCGTGCCCGGCGGTGCCAGAACTTTCGCGGGACGTTCATGCCGCCCTCTCGCCGCTGGGTCGGTAAGCCGACCATACCCTGAGCTAGCCAAAGTTCACGAACCACCAAAACCGGTACAAGATTAAAAATCGCTGCCCGCGGGACGTCACTAAGTTGAGGTTCCTAGGCGAACGGACCCGCGACCCGACCCCCGAGGCGGGGCAACATCAACCAGGGCCCGATCAGCTCGCATGGCGTGATATCACGGCTTGCACACCCGCGGATCCTATGACTCGCCCGGTGTCAACGGCACGCCAAGGTGTCAACGGCACGGCAAAGTTGACCCCCTGGCGGCATCGGCGGATTCCAGTGATCGTTGCAACACGTCATTGATGCTTGCCGAGCGTAGTGATGTTCAGTGCACGGCGGTATGGGTCAGATCGGTGACTGGCGTGCCGGTGTGGGCTGACCAGGTTTGGATGGTGGCAGCCAGGGCCAGAGCGCTGCCGTAGAGCACGTGTTGTCCGCCTTGGCGGGTGATCAGTGTGTCGAGCGAGCGGAAGGCGCGCCGTTTGCGGGCCAGGACGAGGATGTCGGTGGCGGCGCGTTCGCCAAGCCAGTGCCCGGCTGGGAGGTGCACGCGTTGACCGAGATCCTTGGGTGCTTGCGGGTTGTTGCTGGTGAGCCAGTCGTCGAGTAGACCCAGGGCGGTGCCGATGCAGCCGGCGACGGTGGTGGCGGTGTTGTCTGGTGAGTCGGGCTGTATCTGGTCGAGGAGGGCTGCGGCGCGGGTGGTGTCGCCCTCGGCGATCGCCTCGATCACCGTGCGCAGCGCGACTGCTGCTAGTTCGCGTGTCTGGCCCACGGGGGTGAATCGGGTCATGTTGTGCCGCTCGACGGCGCGGTTGAGCGCCTGCTGCAGCGTGTCGAGATCGGGCACGTCGATGTCATCGACGTCGATGCCCTCCTCGGCTAGCAGCGGCGCGAGTTCGCGCAGCGTCTCGTTTGCCAGCCCGGGGATGCACTGGATCTGCGGCGCCCCGGGTGGTGGTTCCGGGCTGCGCCGGCGAAGGTCGGCCATGGGCGCATCCTCGCAGCGCCGCAACCACAGGCGGGCAACGCCCACCGGCTGGTGTCTTAGTCGTCGTGGCCAGCATCGGCCGGCAGGCACGCGCCGAGCCGGACGGCCGGGGTGTGCCAACCCAGTGTCTTGCGTGGCCAGTCGTTGAGTTCGGCGGCCACCGCCGCTAGTTGGTCGGGGCTATGCAAGCGCAGGTCGGTGCCCTTGGGGAAGTATTGGCGGAGCAGTCCGTTGGTGTTTTCGTTGCTGGGCCGCTGCCACGGACTGGCCTTGTCACAGAAGAACACCGGCATGCCTAGGGCGAGCGCGATCTGGGCGTGCAGCGCCATCTCCTTGCCTTGGTCCCAGGCCAGCGAACGGCGCAGCGGTGCGGGAAGTGGTGCCATCGCCGCCAGAAGCGCGTCGCGGACCATCTCGGCGGTGTGTCGCCCGTCGGGCAGGTGCAGCAGGATCACATACCGGCTGGTCCGCTCCACCAGGGTGCCGATCGCCGAGCGATTCGCGGCACCGGTGATCAGGTCACCTTCCCAATGCCCGGGCACAACCCGGTCGGTGGCCTCGGCCGGTCGCTGGTCGATCATCGTCATGTCCACCAAAGCACCGGGGCGGCGAGCGTCCGCGCGGCGGCGTGGCTTGCGGCGGCGCCGCCCGGTCCGCAGCACCCGGGGCAGATCCCGGCGCAGCCCGCCCAGCTCCGGTCGGTAAATCGCCTGATAGATCGTCTCATGCACCACTTGCCGCTCAGGATCGTTGGGGAACTCACTCCGCAGCGCGTGGCTAATCTGCTCGGGGCTCCACCGCTTCTCTAGCCGTTCGGCCACGAACTGGCGCAACACCGCGTCGCGGACCAACTTGCCCCGCCCCGGCCGGGCTCGCCGACCCGCGGCCAGCCGCTGGGCGGTAAACGGCCGATACTGCCCACTGCCCTCATCGCGGTTACCGCGCAACTCCCGGCTGATCGTCGCCGGACTACGACCCAGCTCACTGGCGATCGCCCGCACCGTACGCCCCTCCCGACGCAGCTCGGCGATGCGCACCCGCTCGTCTTCGGACAAATACCGAGGCGAGATTTCCCGCTTGCGCGAACTGATCACCGGCGGATAGTGCAGCCGCCGGCCACTGCTGCTGGCGATTGTGCGCCCGTGTCGCCAGCGTTTCCCCGTTCGAGGATTAACACCCACAACCCGGCACGCCTGCGCGCTAGGCACACCCTGCGCGATCAACCGTGCGAACCACTCACGCTTCGCCGTCTGCGGCGCTGGACCCGGCCGACCACGAACCATCGCAACCCCCGAACACCTCCGGTGTTGCGACGATCACTGGAATCCGCCCAGCCTCACGCGGGCCAAACCCTGCAAAGTCAGCATATGGGTGAAATCCGGCACTTTCATGCTTGCCCAGCGGTGCATCCGGTTCCGTGAGGCTCGGCTCGAGCATGATCCCGAGCTGAAGCAGGAACTGGTTCATCCAGGCGGCGCCGGCAGCCGATACAGTAGCCGTGTCACAAATCTCCCCCATGGCCGTCAGGATCTGTCCTTGCAACCAAGCGATCATAGCCAGGACAAGTTGGGGTGGGAGCGGAACCTGCACTCCGGGAAAGGTCACTTCCCTTTCCCCGATATGGCTGATCTCCCGGATGAAGCTTGTCAAGTCGCCGTTGAATGGCCCAGCGATTGTCCTATCGAGCCACTCTTTAATCAGTGGTTCCCTGATGGGCGGATCCGATGCACCCATCAGCCTGGCAGATTCCGGACGCGTCATCAGGTACTCAGAGATGACCGCCGGAATACTGTCGACCAGAGCCGAGATGGCCATACCGGTCTCCTGAACAGCAACTGCTTCGTACTGGCCGAAGCCGGCGAACTCGGCGAGCGGAGCGAACTCTGGCGTTACCAATTGCCCGTAGTCTTCGGCCTCGAGAATTTCATCAGCCCGGTTCTGTACGGTCATGATCATCCTCCCTCTCAGGCGGGAAATCGAATGTCCACGAGGACCGAAATCTGGACGCAACGCTTAGACCAGATGCCCCCTCGCCAACATTTCCGACCCTAGTCCGCCGATTGTTACCGTAAGGTTTAATCGAAGTGACCAGTCGTGAAATGACGTTAAACCGCAGTTACCAACTTCTCACTCAGCGGCTCGAACAACGGCTTTTATAATTTGACCGTCGTCGATGCAGCGGTGGCCGAGCCCCCGTTTCCCTATAGCGGTCTCAGCGAGGACGCCCCGGACAGCACCCGCGTGACCATCATCTCTACTGGCCGGAGGAGTACCGCGGGTCCGCGTTGATCAGCTGGTTGAGCCGCTCGCGCAGATGCCCTCGCAGAGGGGGCGGCGGCGCCAGCCCGTCGACCAGCAAAGTCCAGCGAAGATGATATGCAGGGGGGTGGTTGGCTTCGTTGCCGGCTCCCGAGCATGCTCAGACGCTAGGCCGCTCAGGTGGCCATCGCGACGGAATTGTCGCTACTCATACCGGCAATACCGCAAGTTCGCGCGGCCGATGGTTGAGCCGCCGGGCACCGTTGGCCTCGACCACCACGATGTCCTCGATACGGGCTCCCCACCGCCCGGGCAGGTATATCCCCGGCTCGATGCTGAACGCCATACCTTCGTCGAGCGCCAGATCGTTGCCGGCCACGATGTAGGGCTGCTCATGCACCTCCAGACCGATCCCGTGGCCGGTGCGGTGGATGAACCGATCGCCCAAACCGGCATCACTGATCGGTATGCGGGCGGCGGCGTCGACGGACTGCGCAGTAGCTCCCGGCGCGACCGCTGCGACAGCCGCGTCCTGCGCCGCCTGCAGCACCGCATAGCAGGCGTCGACGTCGGGGTGGCCCGGCGCGCCCATGGTGTAGGTGCGAGTGCAGTCGGAGAAGTAGCCCTCCGGGGTCGGACCGCCGATGTCGACCACCACCAGATCCCCCGGCTGTACCACCCGGTCGGAGACGTCGTGGTGCGGGCTGGCCCCGTGCGGACCGGAACCGACGATCACGAACGCCGCCGCGGTATGCCCCTCCGCGACGATCGCCGCCGCCACATCGGCACCGACCTGAGCCTCAGTCCGCCCGACCCGCAACCACTCCCCCATCCGTGCATGCACCCGGTCGATGGCCCGGCCTGCGGCGGCCAGCGCATCGATCTCGGCGCCGTCCTTACGCATCCGCAGCGGCGCCAACACCGTCGACGCAAGCTCCTGCGCGCAACCAGGCAGTGCGGCCCGCAACCCCAGCACGTGCGCCGCGGGCATCGCGTCTCCCACCGCTGCACGGGCGGCAGTCGGTCCGGACCTGTGCAACACGGCGGCGACCAGGGCGTAAGGGTCATCACCGTCGATCCACTCGGCGATTTCCAGACCGAGTTCCAACACCGGAGTGCCGTTCAGGCCTGGGCGTTCCAGAGCAGGCACCACCAGCGCCGGATCACCGTCGGCGGGCACCACCAGACAGGTAAGCCGCTCATGGGACTCGCCAGCTATCCCTAGCAGGTAACGCAGGTCGGGGCCGGGAGTGAGTAGCAGGGCATTCAGGCCGGCGACCTGGGTCGCGTCGCGCGCCCGGGTCAGCCGGGTTGCGAGGGTCTCGAGTGGGGTGGGCACACCGCTAGCCTAGGACTGGATGAGCCGGCAGCTGGCAGGCTTTGCCCTCATGGACGCGCCTCTGCTGCTGATCGACGCCGCGAGCCTGTATTTCCGGGCCTATTACGGTGTTCCGGAGTCGATCACTGCGCCGGACGGCACGCCGGTGAACGCGGTGCGGGGCTTCACCGACATGCTCGCCCGGCTGATCGAGCAGCGTCACCCCGGTCGCCTGGTCGCCTGCCTGGACCTGGACTGGCGACCAGCCTTCCGGGTCGCCGCGATTGCCTCCTACAAGGCGCACCGGGTCGCCGAGGAGACCGGGCCCGGTGCTCCCGACGTCGAGGAGGTGCCGGACACATTGAGCCCGCAGGTGCCGCTGATCCTCGACGTGCTGGCGGCCGCTGGACTGGCCACCGCCGGGGCCGCGGGGTACGAGGCTGACGACGTGATCGGCACGCTGGCCGCCGCCGAGCGTCGCGACCCGGTCGAGGTGGTCAGTGGCGACCGGGATCTGTTCCAAGTGGTACGCACTGAGCCGACTCCGGTGCACGTGGTCTATGTCGGGCGGGGGCTGGCCAAAGCCGAGGTGGTCGGCCCCGCCGAACTCGCCAGCCGCTACGGGTTGCCGGAAACCGGTGCCGGGCGGAGTTACGCGGACCTTGCCACGCTGCGCGGCGACCCCTCCGACGGGCTGCCCGGGGTGTCGGGCATCGGGGAGAAGACCGCGGCCACACTGATCAGCCGGTTCGGCTCGGTGGAAGGCCTACTCGCGGCGCTCGACGATCCCCGGTCGGCGCTCGCCTCGGGGGTGCGAGCCAAGCTGCGGGCCGCCCGGGACTACCTGGAAGTGGCGCCTACGGTGGTGCGGGTTGCGACGGACGCCCCGGTACAGCCGGACCGCGACGACACGCTGCCCCGCGCGCCCGCCGACCCCACGGCGCTTGCCGCGCTACAGCGCACCTGGGGCCTGGGCAGCGCGGTAGACCGACTCGTTGCAGCGCTTCAGGGCCGGCGCTGACCCGCGTCCTTGGCGAGCAGGTCGCTCGCCCTCTCACCGATCATCATGACCGTGATGTTCGGATTGACGGCCGGCAGGAACGGCATGACCGACGCGTCGGCGACGCGCAGCCCAGCCACGCCGTTAACCCGCAACCGCGGGTCGAGCACGGCCTGCGGGTCGCCCACAGCACCCATCCTGGCGGTACCTGCGGGATGGTAGACGGTGTTGTGCGTCTTGCCGATGTAGTCGCTGAGCTGGTCGTCAGTGACCGCCTGCGGGCCCGGTGCCAGCTCGCGGCGAATCCAGGCCTGCAACGGTGGCTGCGCGGCGATCCGGCGGGCGAGCCGGATTCCGGCGACCAGTACAGCGATGTCGTGGCCGTCAGGATCAGTGAGATAGCGCGGGTCGACCTTCGGCCGGTCGCGGAAGTCCCGTGAGCGCAGCCGCACGGTCCCGCGGGACCGGCCGCGGGTGACGTTCGGGGTCAGGCAGAAGCCGTTCGACGTGGTCGGATAGCCCCAACGGACAGTGTTGATGTCGAAGGGCACCGAGCCGTAGTGCATCATCAGGTCGGGACGGTCCAGGGCCGGCTGGGTGCGGGCGAACAAGCCGATCTCCCACCACTGGGTGGAGCGAGTGACCATCGGTCGGGATGCCTCCCACATGACCAGTCCCTCGACATGATCATCCAGATGGGATCCGACACCGGGGCTGTCCACGAGCACATCGATACCGACGCTGCGCAGGTGCTCGGCCGGCCCGATGCCGGACAGCATGAGCAGCTTGGGCGTCTCGATGGTGCCCGCGGACAGGATCACCTCCCGGCGGGACTGCACGATTGTGCATGCTCCCGAGTCGAGGTACTCCACTCCGGTCGTCCGCTTGCCTGCGTCGAAGATCACTCGCTTGACCCAGGCGCCGGTCCGCACGACGAGGTTTCGCCGCCGTCCCAGCAGTGCGTGCAGATAGCTGCGCGAAGACGACATGCGCAGGTTGTTCTCGTCGGCGTTGATCTGGAAGAAGCCAGCCCCTTCGGTGATCGTGGCGCCCTCGTTGAAGCGCACAGTGGGCAGGCCGACCGCTGCCGCGGCGGCCAGTACCGCGACGCCGCACGGATCGTGTGGCGGAATTTGCCGCAGCGTCACGGGGCCGGTACGGCCGTGGTGATCACCGGGGCCGTCGTTGTTCTCCAACCGTGCGATCAGCGGCCAGCACTCGCGGGCGCTCCAGCCGGCACATCCCATCGCCGCCCACTCGTCGAGATCTTCGCGGGGCGTCCAGAACGCGATGCAGGAGTTGTGCGACGAGCAACCACCGAGCACCTTTGCCCGAGAATGCCGCACAAAGCTGTTACCCATGACCTGTGGCTCGACCGGATAATCCCAGTCGTAACCTGATCCCAGCAGCTGTGCCCAGCGTTCCAGGCGCAGGATCGCCGGGTCGTCAACGTCGGACGGGCCGGCTTCGAGCAGGCACACCATGACCGACGGCTCCTCGGACAGCCGAGCCGCCAGGACGCAGCCCGCCGAACCACCGCCGACGACGACGTAGTCGTATTCCTCGCCGTTATTCACGCCTCGATCACCTTAGTGGCTCTCGATAGCCGGGCGGGGAAGCGTCAGCGGTGAAACGCGTGGATCACCGCGGCCATGTCCTCAGCATTGTGCCCAGCGTCGGCCGCGGCCTGGAACTGCTGGTGCAAGGCCTCCATGAGCCGGTCGTCGGTGCCGGCGTCCCGCATCGCCTCGGCGATCAGGGCGGTGTCCTTGACGGCCCCGCCGAGGGTGAACGCCGGCGGGAACTCCCCAGCGATCATCGCCTTGCCCTTGAGCTGGGTGTAGGCGCAGTCCAGCGGCCCTCCGGAGATGGCATCCAAAAACAGCCGTGGATCGACCCCGAGTGCCTCGGCCAGGCTGACGGCCTGCGCGGTGGCACCGACCACGGATAGCACCCATGAATTCGCGACCAGTTTGAGCCGATGTCCATCCCCGGCCCGCTCCCCTACCCACACGACGCGCGAGCCAATCGCATCGAACACCGGCGCCACGGCCTCCCGCAGGTTTTGGGGACCCGCGGCGAGCACGATCAGCGCACCTTCCTCCGCCGGCTTCCGGGTACCGAGTACCGGCGCGTCGATGAAGCCGACACCGTGCCGATCGGCCAGCCGGGCCAACCGGGCGGTGCCGTCGAGACCGACCGTGCTGGTCTGCACCCACAGCGCAGACCGGTCGACGGCGGGCAGGGCCTGCTCCATCACCGCCGCTACCGCATCGGCGTCGAACAGCATGGTCAGCACGACATCCGCACCCGACACCGCCGACGCGGCATCCTCAACCACGCGCGCCCCCTCCTGATCCAGCGGGCGGGCCTTGTCTGCGCTGCGGTTCCACACTGTCACATCCAGCCCGGCACGGATCAGACTGCGGGCCATGCCAGCCCCCATGATCCCCGTGCCCAGCACAGCCACAGCCTTAGTCATCCCGTCCTCCCATTACTTCCTCCCGACCCAGTCCTTTCTTCCGACCCAGTCCGTCCTTCCGACATGGAGGCGTGTCGGGCCGATCGGGCCTTCGAAAAACCCGACATGTCTCCATGTCAGCAGCCGCATCGGTGGTATCCACAACACCGGTATTCCCCCTGGCGTCCGCGGCAATCCGGTGTTGCGCGCAGCGAAGCGCCGGAGGGGTCGGCGGAGGTTGTGTCCAGTGCAAGCACGTGCAACGGTGGCAGCGGATCGACCGGTACGCCTCGCACATATGTGGACACTGAGGGGACCAACACGATGAGCGCTCAGGGATTGCCCTCCCGGCAGGCACCGAGAAGCACTCAGGCGCAGTCGGCCCGCCACCGCGCCGTGAAGGTGGTCACCACAATCGTCCTGGCAGCGGTCTTCGCGTTGGTAGGGGCGACTGCTGCGATCGCTGGGCCAGGGTGTCCGGACAAACCGGGCGTGTGCCCGGGTCTGCTCCGATAGCGGTACGAGGGCGCACGGCCCGGTAGCCGACGGTTCGCCGCAACACGGATCACCCGGTACCTAGTGAGACCACGCCACGGCGTAGTGCGCGCACTGCGGTTGCCGCGGTCACCCCGACCGCGGAGCCTTCCCCGGCCACACCGTGCACTTGGTCGAGGAGGTCCACCACCTGACGGCACCACCGGACGAAGTCCCCAGCGGAAAGTTCAGCACCGTTGCCCTGCGCGGCCGCCAGCACCGCCGACAGCGACTCGCCGCGGGCCCACCGGTAGACCGGCCAGGCAAAGCCCAGATCGGGTTCACGGGTGCCTTCCAGCCGATGGCGCCGCTCGTCGGCCTCCAATTCACCCCACAACCGCACGGTCGCCACCAGCATGTCGCTCACCGGGCCGGATGGAACCCTCGGGGTGGCGTCGTCGCCACGCGACTCGTAGACCAGGGCTGACACGACAGCGGCGAGTTCAGCGGGCTGCAAACCGTCCCAGATCCCGTGCCGCAGGCATTCCGCGGTCAGCAGGTCGGTTTCCGACCACAACCGGGCCAGCTGGTGACCGTGTTCAGTGAGCTGCTCGGCTTCCAGGTAGCCGCGCTCGGCCAGCAACGACCGGATCCGGTCGAACATCCGGGCCAGCGAATGCGTCGTCGCCGCGACCTGCTGGCGCACCGTCTCTGTTTCGCGATGCAGCCGGTCGTAACGCTCTGCCCAGCGGGCATGCGCCTCCCGGTCGTCGCAGCCGTGGCAGGGGTGGGCCCGCAGCGCACGGCGCAACGCCGCCAGTTCGGCGTCGTCGGCGGCTTCGCTGCGCCGCCGAGCCCGTGGCGGTACCGGGATGCCGGTCTCGCGCAGCGCCGACGCGAGGTCGCGGCGTACCCGGGGGACGCGGTGCTCCACGCGCTTGGGTAGCCGCATCCGGCCCAGCGCCTGCACCGGGCTCGGGAAGTCGGCGATCGAAAGCCGGCCCGCCCAGCGATCCTCGGTGAGCACCAACGGGCGTGGGTCCTGGCCGGTGCCCTCGCTGGTGTCGAGCACCACGGCCAACCCCGACCGGCGCCCACCGGGAACCGCGATGACGTCGCCCCGCTCCAGCCGGGCCAGCGACTCTGCCACCTCGGCGCGTCGGGCTGCACCACTGCTACGCGCGAGCGTTCGCTCCCGCTCGGAGATCTGCCTGCGCAACTGGGCGTACTCGGCGAAATCACCCAGGTGACAGGTCATCGCCTCGGCATAGCCCGCCAGAGCTTCGGTGTTGCGATCGATCCGCCGAGCCAGGCCCACCACCGAGCGATCCGCCTGGAACTGGGCGAACGATCGCTCGAGCAGCGCCCGGCCGGCGACCACCCCGACCCGGTCCACGAGGTTGACGGCCATGTTGTAACCAGGCCGGAAAGAGCTGCGTAGCGGGTAGGTGCGGGTGGAGGCCAGCCCCGCTACCAGTGCCGGGTCCACGCCCGGTTGCCACAGCACGACGGCGTGGCCTTCGATGTCGATGCCGCGGCGCCCGGCGCGACCGGTGAGTTGGGTGTACTCACCGGGTGTCAGGTCCACGTGGGCCTCGCCGTTGAATTTGATCAACCGTTCCAGCACCACGGTGCGGGCCGGCATGTTGATTCCCAGCGCGAGGGTTTCCGTCGCGAAGACCGCCTTGACCAGCCCCCGGACGAACAGCTCCTCGACAGTCTCCTTGAACGCGGGCAGCATCCCGGCGTGATGGGCCGCGACTCCGCGCTCCAGCGCCTCGCGCCACTCCCAGAAACCGAGCACTCCGAGATCGCCCTCGGGCAGGTCTGCCGTTCGGGAATCCACCACGCGGCGAATCTCGTCGGCCTCGTCGGGACTGGTCAGCCGCAGCCCGTCACGCCCGCACTGGTTCACGGCAGCCTCGCAACCGGCTCGGCTGAAGATGAAAGTGATCGCGGGCAGCAGACCGTCGCGGTCAAGGCGGGATACCACGTCCACCCGGGTGGGCGGCCGGAACCGGAATCCCCCGTTGCGGCGCCGATCCCAGCTGCTGTGGCGTTCCAGCTCGTGCACCCGCTGGACGAGGTGCGGGTCCACCGTGAGCCGGCCGTTACTGGTCTTCTCAGCGAACAGGTCGAACATCCGCGAGCCGACCATCATGTGCTGCCACAGCGGCACCGGGCGGTGCTCGTCGACCACCACGGCAGTGTCACCGCGCACATCGACGAGCCACTCACCGAACTCTTCGGCGTTGCTCACCGTCGCAGACAGGCCGACAATTCGGACGCTCTCCGGTAGGTTGAGGATCACCTCCTCCCAGACCGCGCCGCGGAATCGGTCGGCGAGGTAGTGAATCTCGTCCATCACGACGTAGGCCAGCCCGTCGAGGGCGGACGATCCCGCGTAGAGCATGTTGCGCAGCACTTCGGTCGTCATCACGACCACCGAAGCGGACCCGTTGATCGACGTGTCGCCGGTGAGCAGGCCGACGGCCTCCGCGCCGTGCCGGGCCACCAGGTCGGCGTGCTTCTGGTTGGACAGCGCCTTAATCGGTGTCGTGTAGAAACACTTGCGGCCCTGGGCCAGCGCCAGATGGACCGCGAACTCCCCCACGACGGTCTTGCCGGCGCCGGTGGGCGCACACACCAGCACGCCGTGCCCGTCCTCCAGCGCCTCGCACGCGGCAACCTGGAAGGGATCCAGCCCAAAGTTCAGGCCACCGGCGAATTCGTGGAGGGCAGGTAGGGCGACCCGCCGGCGGGCGGCTGCGTATGCCTCGGCAGGAGAGTTAGCCACCCTGCCAGGCTGTCACACCTACCCCGTTGGCCGCCCCTCAAGTACTGCCAACCCGCCTCGACGCAGCTCTCAACCACGACCAACCCCATGGGTCGGCTCTGAGGTCAGGGCTGGTCTCGATTAGGCGGAGTCTCCGGTGCCCGCCGCAGTGGGCGAATCGGGGCCCTCGGCAAGGATCAGGTACAGCGCGCGCCGCGCGTTGGCCAGCACGGACTGGGCCGCCGCGATCTGGGTACGCGTGCCATTGACGGCGACCGACCTGGCGGCACTGTGTACCTCGGCGATCGCGGCGCGCAGGCTGGGCGCCTCGGCATCCGATGCGGTGATCGCCGCGAACGGGTCGGTCACACCGTGGCGCGGATCGTCCAGGTAGGCGCGTCCGGCGTCGGTGAGTGACACGAGCTTGCGGCCACCGTCGACTTCGACAGTGACCAGTCCCTCGTCTTCGAGTTGGGCGATGGTCGGGTAAATCGCGCCGGGGCTGGGGCGCCATGCCCCGCCGGTGCGTTCAGCCATGGCCTGCATCAGCTGATAGCCGTGCATCGGCTGCTCGGCTAGCAGGATCAGGGTGGCAGCGCGGACATCGCCACGCTGGACCCGGCCGCGACCACGCCGCTCACCGCGGAGTGAATGATCTCGGCCCAACAAGCGGCCTCTGCCGCTGTGTCTTCGTTCGTTGTGCATATTTGCAACCTCCTTCTCGTGAAGACACTGTCATGTTAGCACGCGATATATCGCGATGCAACGGCCTGCATCACCCCGGCGGAGTTGGTCGCAAAAAGACGTTTCAGACCACGACGGTGAGCGCGCCCGCTTCGCAATGCAGGTTCACCGGCAGGGTGCCCTGCGGCTCCCCGTCGGCGAATACCGGCCATCCCGGGTCGCCGTCGATGCGCACGGTCGCCCCTCGCAACACGGTCACCTCCGGCTTGCGCACATGAGCACCGGCTCGCACCGACGGGAAGACCCGAAGCAACCGGCGCCGGCTCACCGCGGCGATGGCGATCACATCGAGCAGGCCGTCGGCCAGCGTGGCATCCGGGCAGATCCGCAACCCACCGCCGTAGCGCGGCCCGTTGCCGACCGCCACGAGGATCGCCTCCAGCTCCACCACACTGCCGTCTGCCTGCACCCGCACCGGCCTCGGATTCAACGCAGTAAGCTCGGCCAGCACCGACAGGTCATACCGGCGCGGACCGGCCGGCCAGCGCATCGCATTGGCCCGCGCGTTCACGGAGGCATCGAAGCCGGTGCACAGCACCGTGACAAAGCACGCTCCGCCAGCGACCTGGCCCACGTCAATCCGCCGGCGCCGCCCGGAACGCAGCGCGTCGGCGACGTGTCCAGCAGCCGCGACCGGATCGGCAGGGAGGCCCAACGCCGCTGCCAGGTCGTTGCCACTCCCGCCGGGCACCACCGCCAACGCGGTTGCAGTGCCGGCGACGGCCTGAGCGGCCAGATGCACGGTGCCGTCACCGCCGAAGACGGCGAGCACGTCATCTCCGCGCTGCACAGCCTGCTCGGCGAGCCTGCTGGTGGCAGCGGCATCGGCAGTCACTGTGGCCACCAGAGCGGGCACCGCAGCCCGCAGTGCGCTCGCCACGCTGCCAGCCACCCTCGCCGTGGCTCCCCGCGCAGAATGCGGATTCACAATCAATGTGGCGCGCACGGCGCGGAATCATACGGTTCGAAATGCAGCTGCAAGCAGCGCAACGCGCAGATTCACTATCACCGGCAGCTTCCCAACCTGTTTCCAGCTCCGAGCTGAAGCGGTCTTACGTTGCTTCGTCGTAGCGGGGAGCCGGATCGTCCGACGGCGACACGGGCTTGACGTGGTGGTTGAGCGGTGAGG
>JBHELN010000179.1:0-5359 GCA_046263115.1 Pseudonocardiaceae bacterium
ACTGCGCGGTCAGGTGATCCGGCTGTCGGCGGCCATCGGAGTGGCCGTACCGGACGACTCGACGACCGGCGCGCAAGACCTGATGCGCTTCGCCGACGCCGCTATGTACGCGGCCAAACGGACCGGCGCCGGGCATTTCGCTATGGCCAACGCGGCGCTGATTGCGTCAGCCGATCAGCAGGTCGAGCTGGAGTGCGAGCTTCGGGAGGCGTTGGCGCGCGACGAACTGCAGTTGAACTACCAACCGGTGGTCAATCCCGACGGGGTGATCCTGTCGGCCGAGGCGCTGATCCGCTGGCCGCACCCCGAGCGCGGGATGCTCAGCCCGGATGTGTTCCTGCCGGTGGCCGAGCAGGGTGGCCTGATGCGTGAACTGGACCGGTGGGTATTGCGGACTGCGCTGCGCGAGGCCCACGAGTGGGTGTCGTGGGATGGGCGTCCGGTCTCGGTCGCAGTCAACCTTTCCGATCCCGGCGAGTCCCAGTTCGTCGCGATGGTCGCCAACGCGGTGGCCGACAGCGGGCTACCGTGGGACCGCCTGGTGGTGGAGGTGCTGGAGACCACACTGATCGACCTGCCCGGCGCGACCCGGCAGGCGATGACCGAGCTGGTCGAACGCGGGGCGCGGTTCGCCGTGGACGACTTCGGCACCGGCTACTCCTCGCTGGCCCGGCTCAAGGAGCTACCCGCGCAGATCGTCAAAATGGACCGCCAATTCATCTCTGGAATAGGCGCCGACCGGTCAGACACCGCGGTGGTCCGCGCGGTGGTCGAGATGGCCCACGCGATGGGTCGGATCTGCGTCGCCGAGGGTGTCGAGACCGCGGCTCAGTTCGAGGTGTTGCGGGATCTCGGGGTGGAGGCCTACCAGGGCTGGCTGTTCTCCCGCGCGCTGCCAGCTGCTGACTTCCGCGCCCTACTCAACGGCGGCCCCCTCCTGCGCTGAATCCTTGAAACCCGTTCCGACAGGGAGACATATCGGGGTTGCTAGGCCCGCATTAGCCCGATATGTGTCCTGTCGGGAGCGGTTGCCGGGTTAGTGTTTGACGATGATCGAGTTTCGGGCGGTCACGAAGCGGTTTGTGACGGCACCGTAGCGGTCCATGTATTTCATCAACAGCTTGCGGTGACCGCGGATGTGCCGGCTGCGCGACCGGCCAGCGTCGCACCGAGCACACCGAGACCGGCCAACACTGCCAGCAGTACCGGCAGTGCGATCGCCGGAGCGCCCAGCATCGCCAGCAGCGCTCCGCCGGCACCGATCAGGATCGCCGTCGTGAGCTGGTCGGACATCTGGGCGGCCGACGAATGGAACCCCACGTCGCCGACGCTGGACTGCTGCAGCAGCAGGAACGACACCGACGAGAAGCCCAGCCCCATGCCCATACCGGCGATGGCCCACAGCGGCAGCGCCAACCACGCCGTACCCCACGCAGGCGCGACCAGCAGCAACCCGGCAGTACCCGCGGTGAGCAGGCTGCATCCGAGCCGCAACAGCCGGGGCCGGGGCAGATCCGGGTGCCGCCCCTGCCATGCCGCGGCAGCCGACCAGCCCAGCGAGCCGACCACCAGCGGCAGTCCCGCCGTGGCCAGCGTCCAGTGGTGAGTACTGGTCAACATCAACGGCAGGTAGGAGTTAGCGGTGAAGAACACGCCGGCGAGCAGTCCTCGGGCGGCCACCACCGCCGGCACGCCGCGGCGGGCCCGGAACACCCCGACGGGCAGCAGCCGGCGCATCGACGGCACCAGCAGCAGCACCGCCGCCGCGGCGACTTCGGCGGCCGAGAAGGTCCAGCGCTGCGAGGCCCAGCTCAGTGCGGATACGGCCACCGCGGCACCCAGGGCCGCGAGCACCAGCCCGCGCCGGCGCGGGAGGCCGCTGACACCGGGCCCGGGCCGGGTGAGCCGGCGCATCGCGGGCACTACCAGCCCGACCGCAAGCACCACCACCGGTACCAGGCCGAGGAACACCCAGTGCCAGGACAGCCGTTCGGTCACCACACCGGCGACCGGCGGGCCGATCAACGAGGGTAGCACCCAGGCCGAGGACATCAGCCCGAAGACCGCGGGATGGCTCCGCTCGGGGTAGACCACCGCGATCAGCACGTAGGATGCGACCGTCACGGCGCCGGCACCCCAACCCTGCAGTACCCGCCCCACCAGCAGTTGCGTCATGCCGGTCGCCGTGCCCGCAACCAGCAGGCCGGCTCCGAACATCACCGGGGCGGCGACCAGCGGGATTCTGGGTCCGGCGACATCGCACCACCGCCCGCCGAGCACGGTGCCGAACACACCGGCCGCCATGAACGCCACGAACGGCCAGGCGTATAGCGACACGGCGCCGATGTCGGCTACCAGGGCCGGCATGGCGGTGCCCACCCCCATCGCCTCGAACGCCACCATGCTGACCAACAGCAGCAGGCCGATAGTGGTCATGCGGCGGCTGGGACCGAACAGATCCGAGCGAACCGGAGCCACCTCGATGTCGGGAGGAATGGCGCCCATGACGTCCAGCCTGCAACCTCGACCCAGGTTCAGGTCAAGGCCGTTTCAGTGGACCGCCGCGCTGACGGAGGTGACCGGCCGGCTCAGCCAGTCGATCGGGCCGCAATACCCCGGGCTGCCCGAGCCGGCCTCGCAACGCGTCGAGGACACCGCTGATCCGCTTACCCGACGGCGCATCCGCGTGGGCACCAAGTGGCCCGATCTATGCCCCGGTGCGACGCTGGTGAGCATGGATTACACCCAGCTGGGCCGCAGCGGCCTTTCGGTGTCCCGACTGTGCCTGGGCACGATGAACTTCGGTCCGGAGACCTCAGAGGCCGACAGTCACGCGATCATGGACCGGGCCCACGAGCACGGCATCAACTTCTTCGATACCGCAAACGTCTACGGCTGGCAGAAGGGCAAGGGCGTCACCGAGCAGATCATCGGCCGCTGGTTCGCCGCCGGCGGCGGACGCCGAGAGCGCACCGTGCTGGCGACCAAGCTCTACGGCTCGATGGGGGACTGGCCCAACGACAACAAGCTGTCCGCGCTGAACATCCGGCGGGCCTGTGATGGGTCGCTGCGCCGGCTGCAGACCGACTACATCGACCTGTACCAGATGCATCACGTAGACCGCGCCACCCCGTGGGAAGAAATCTGGGAGGCCATGTCGGTGCTCCGGCAGCAAGGCAAGATCATCTATGTGGGTTCGTCCAACTTCGCCGGCTGGCACCTCGCCGCTGCCCAGGAGGCGGCTCGCCGCCAGCACATCATCGGGCTGGTCAGCGAGCAGTCCATCTACAACCTGCTCAACCGGTGGATCGAGCTGGAGGTGCTGCCCGCCGCGCGCCACTACGGCATCGGAGTGATCCCGTGGTCACCGCTGCAGGGCGGGCTGCTCGGCGGAGTGCTGCGCAAGCAACGTGAGGGCGGCGGTTCCCGAAGCACCTCGGGATACTCAGCCGAGAGGCTCGAGACGCACCGAGAGCGCATCGACGCCTACGAGAAGCTGTGCGCCGACCTCGGCGAGGATCCCGCCAATGTCGGGCTGGCCTGGCTGCTGCATCAAGAGGGGGTGACCGCGCCGATCGTCGGCCCGCGAACCGCCACGCAGCTGGACGGCTCGCTGCGGGCCGTCGCGATCACCCTTGCTGCCGAGGTGCTCGCTCGGCTCGACGAGCTCTTCCCCGCGCCGGCACCCAATGGCCCCAAGCCAGCCCCGGAGGCCTACGCGTGGTGAACCAACGCCACGCCCGCCCGCCGTGTCGTCCCTCCCGTTGCCCGGTGTGTCGCGCCCTGTTGCCCGGTGTGTCGGGCGCTAATGCTGGTGTATCCGCGCCTGCCTGTCCGGACAGCTCGACACGGGACTAGCCGTCAGAGTGACAGATCGTCCGGGTCGTCCGCATCGTCGCGCGCCAGGAACGTGGCCAGCGCCTCAACAGCGTCTTCAAACTCGGGGTGCTCGTCGACGAACGTGCGCATCCGCGCGGCCAGCCATTCGACGCTGAGCTGCTCGGTGGCGCGCCGGTCTTCGAGTTCCTCGATGCCGCGGTCGGTGAAGTACACCTCGACACCTCCTCGTCCGAGGGGTCTCTGCTGATACCGGCGGCCGGAGCGTACGCGACCCGGGCGCCGACGTTCGACACATCGCGCAGGAGAGCACGACACACGGGGCAGGAGAGCGCGACACGCCGAGGAGGGGTTAGGCGTCGAGGGCGGCGGCGATGAGCTCGCGCTGCTCGACGTCGTGCACCTTGGCCGACCCCGCGGACGGGGCCGCCATCGCGCGCCGGGAGATCCGCCGCAACCTGCTCAGCCGCTCGGGCATTAGCTCAGGCAGGCTCAAGCCGTAGAACGGCCAGGCGCCCTGGTTGGCGGGCTCCTCCTGCACCCAGCACACCTCGGTGGCGTTCGGGTAGCGATCCAGCGCGGCGGCCAGTCGCCGCTGGGGCACCGGATAGAGCTGCTCAATACGCACGATCGCGATGTCGTGGATACCCCGCTGCTGGCGGCCGGCGTGCAGCTCGTAGCTGATCTTGCCGCTGCACAGCAGCACCCGGAGCACCGCCGACCGGTCGCTGATCACAGGGTCATCGAGCACCGAGGCAAAGCGACCCGAGGTGAAGTCCTCCACTGGGCTCACCGCTGCCTTGAGCCGCAGCATCGACTTGGGCGTGAACACCACCAGCGGCCGGTGCACCCCGTCCAGGGCATGGCGGCGCAGCAGGTGAAAGTAGTTCGCCGGGGTGGAGGGTTGCGCGACGGTCATGGAACCCTCCGCGCACAGTTGCAGGAACCGTTCGATACGCCCGGAGGTGTGGTCGGGACCCTGCCCCTCGTGGCCGTGCGGCAACAACAAGACCACGTCGCAACGTTGCCCCCATTTGGCCTCACCGGAGGAGATGAACTCATCGACCACCGGCTGTGCACCATTGGTGAAATCGCCGAACTGCGCCTCCCAGAGCACCAACGCATCCGGATTCGCCACTGAATAGCCGTATTCGAAGCCCAGCGCGGCGAATTCCGACAGTGCCGAATCGTAGGCCAGGAACTTCGCCTGGTCCGGCGAAAGGTTCATCAGCGGCGTGTACTCGGCTCCGGTCTTGCGGTCGATCAGTACCGACTGCCGTTGCACGAAGGTGCCGCGCCGGGTGTCCTGACCGGAAAGCCGCACCATGCGGCCGTCCAGGCACCCCGAACCGAGTGCGAGCCGCTCGGCGAAGGCCCAGTCGATGCCACCCTCGCGAGCCATTTTCGCGCGCTTTTCCAGCACCGGCCTGACCCGCGGATGCGGGGTGAAACCTTCGGGCAGGTCGACGTGCGCATCGGCGATCCGTTCGATGACGCTGATATCGACCCCGGTGTCCAGCCC
>JBHELN010000180.1:0-6034 GCA_046263115.1 Pseudonocardiaceae bacterium
ATGACTATCCTCCCTGGCTTGGCACCACGGCGGAACCGCTACTCCTCACGATTGTCAGGGCCAGGATCGTCGAAGGACTTCGGCACCCGGCGCAGGTGCTTGTTCATCGAGCGCACCAGAAGCGCCACGGCGAGGAAGAACAACAGCAATACCACCAGAGCTTCCGGCGCGGCCTTGCCGTAGTCCTCGCCCTGCCCACCGGGATCCGGTTTGGGAGGCGGCGGCGCAAGCGTCTCGAATCCGGTCACCGGCGAGAACCCGGTGACTGCCGGAAACTCCGCTGGTAGCAAAAGGTTCACGCGAACACTCGCTCCCGGACACCGGAGAACAAGTCGTCTTCGGGCAGCGTCGTGTCGACCAACGAACGGGCCAGCTCGTACTCTTCCGTCGGCCACAACTGCGCCTGCTGCGCGTGCGGCAGCACGAACCACCGGCTTGCCGGGTCGATCTGCGTCGCGTGGGCCAGCAGCGCCGCGTCCCGCACCGGGAAATACTCGGCACAGTGCACTTGCGTGGTCACCCGTTCCAGGATATCCGGCCGTGCCGCATCCCATTTCTCCAACCACTCGCCGAATGGCGACTCCTCGCCAGCGGCCAGCAATGCCTCGTGGAACAGCTGCATTCGTTTCCGGGTGAAACCGTGCGAGTAATACAGCTTCAGCGGCTGCCATGGCGGTCCCGCGTCCGGGAAGCGCTCCGGGTCACCCGCGGCGTCGAAAGCCGCCACCGACACTTCGTGGCAACGGATGTGGTCGGGATGCGGGTAGCCGCCCTTCTCGTCATAGGTCACCACCACATGCGGCCGGAACTCGCGGATCACCCGAACCAGGTCCCGGGTGGGGCCTTCCAGCGGCACCACCGCGAAGCATCCTTCCGGCAGCGGCGGCGGCGGGTCGCCCTCCGGCAGCCCGGAGTCGATGTAGCCCAGCCAGCGGTGCTGCACGCCCAGGATCTGCGCGGCGCGGGCCATCTCTTGCTTCCGGGTCACGGCCATCTGTGCCGGATGCTCTGCCAGGTCGGCTGGCTGAAACGAGGGATTCAGGATGCTGCCCCGTTCCCCGCCGGTGCAGGTCACAACCATCACGTCGTGACCCTCGGCGACGTATCGAGCCATCGTGGCCGCACCCTTGCTCGACTCGTCATCGGGATGTGCGTGCACCGCCATCATTCGCAGCTGCTCAGCCATGGACGCCTGCTCATCCCTTCTCCACACCGGCTGTCCCGGCGATGGAATGCTCCGTTGGTAGACCATTGTTCCCGGCCGGACTGACAGTGACCGCAAGTGGCCCATCGGGTGGCTGCCGTCCGGTAGGTGGCCGTCGAGGAGGTACAACGCCGTGACCGGTGGCCAGCTTCCCGAGGGTCGCTACGGACGGCGCGCCAGCCGCGGCCGCCCTGGTTGGGCCCTGCCGGCCGGGCTTGTGTTCGCGGTGCTGCTCGGGCTGGCGGTCGCGGTGATCGGCTATCGCAACCTGGGAACCACACCGATACAGGGCCAAGCGGTGAGTTTCACCCTGCTCCCGGGCAATGCCGTCCAACTGCGGCTGAGTGTGGTCCGGGACGACCCGTCGCATGCGGCGGTGTGCATCGTCCGGGCGCGCTCGCGGGACGGCGAGGAGACCGGGCGCAGGGAGGTTTACGTGCCGCCAGCGGACGGGCCGATCGTGCTGTCCACCGTGGTTCAGACGTCCCGGCCACCGGTGACCGCCGATGTCTACGGATGTTCGCTTCAGGTCCCCGCCTACCTAGTTCCGGGACCCCATTACTGACTTCTATAACCCAGCTGAGCAGGCACGATCCGGAGCGCGTCACCCATAAGGCTGAGGCCGAACCGGACACATCGTGTTACCGTGGAGGACGCGCACGGCCCCGGGGCAGGGCCGTGTTTTTTCCGTTCCGGCCGCTGGCTGTGATGCCAGCGGCTCGGATCGGTCCGCCCCGCGGTAGCGGACGTCGGATCTGAGGAGGAGTGATGACCGTGAGCGACACTCAGGTGACCTGGTTGACCCATGAAGCCTACGACCGGCTTAAGCACGAACTCGACGAGCTGGTTGCAAACCGCCCAGTCATTGCCGCGAAGATCAACGACGCCCGCGAGGAAGGCGACCTCAAGGAGAACGGTGGCTACCACGCCGCCCGCGAGGAGCAGGCCCAACTCGAGGCGCGCATCCGCCAGCTGCAGGAACTGTTACGAGTCGCCAAGGTCGGCGATGTCCCCGCGCAATCCGGGATCGCTGCGCCCGGGATGGTCGTCACGGTGCGGTTTCAGGATGACGACGAGACCGAGACATTCCTGCTCGGCTCGCTGGAAGAAGTCGCGCACGGTGATCTCGAGGTCTATTCGCCGAACTCGCCATTGGGTAAAGCAATCATCGGTGCGCATGAGGGCGAGGACCGCCACTACGAGTTGCCGAATGGCGGTTTGATGACTGTCGCCGTCGTCAAGGCCGAACCTTTCAGAGGCTGAACTTCAGCGTCTCACTGCGCGACCTGATAACCGGCCGTATCCAGGTCGGCGATCAGCGCCGCACAGTGTTGCGGGCCACGCATCTCCAAGCTCAACGCAACCACCGCATCGCCGACTGCGAGCCGGCCGGCGACGCGGGAATGCGCCACGTCAACCACGTTGGCACCCAACGCTCCGACCCGCGCCAACAGCCTGGCCAGCTCACCGGGCCGATCAGGCACAGTCACGCGCAGCGCCACGAATCGACCGTCGGCGCTCAATCCGTACCGGATGATATGCATCAGCAGTAGCGGGTCGACATTGCCGCCAGACAGCACGGCGCAGACCGGCCCGGGCAGGCGCAGTGCCGGCTCCAGTAGCGCCGCCACTGCGGCTGCGCCGGCCGGCTCGACGAGCATCTTGGTCCGCTCCAGGCACAACAGCAGCGCCTGGGACAGCGCCTCCTCCCCCACCGTGAGCATCTCGTCGACCAGTGCGGACACATGCGCGAAGGTCACTGGCCCGATCTCGGAGACGGCGATGCCGTCAGCCATTGTGTGCCGTCGGCGTAACCGAACCGGCGACCCGGCGGCCAGCGACGCCGGCCAGACGGCAGCTGCCTCGGCCTGCACACCGATCACTCGAACCTCGGGTTTGACGCCCTTGATCGCGGCCGCGATCCCACCCACCAGGCCACCGCCCCCGGTGGGCACCAGAATCGTCGCGACGTCGGGTAGCTGCTCCAGTACCTCCAGGCCCACCGTGCCTTGGCCGGCCAGCACGTCGGGGTGGTCGAAGGGGTGGATGAACACCGCGCCGGTGTCGTGGGCGAAGGCGCGCGCGGCGGCAAGCGATTCCTCCACCACGTCACCGACGAGGTGAACCTGCGCACCGTAATCGCGGGTGGCGGCGACCTTGGGTAACGCCGCGCTCACCGGCATGTACACCGTGGCGGCCGTGCCCAGCATCGCGGCGGCCAGCGCCACGCCCTGACCGTGGTTACCTGCGCTGGCTGCCACCACTCCACGGATCCGCTCAGCCGCGGACAAGCCATGGATCCGGACGTAGGCGCCGCGAATCTTGAACGAGCCAGTCCGCTGCAGGTTCTCGCATTTTAGGTGGACGGGAACGGCGCAGCGCTGCTCGAGCACCTGGCAAGGCCGCAGCGGGGTCCGTCGGACGACCCCGTGCAGGGTCTCCCGGGCGACTCTGATCCTGTCGATGCCGACCAACTCCATAAACGGCGATCCTGCCAGCTGGTCGGTGCGCTGTGACAATTGTTCACGCTGTGACAGCTGCACACCCCGGGTAGCACGGGAGTAAGGTCGTGACGAACATCGAGGAGGTGGGATGGAGCGCCACTGGCTGCCGGTTCTGGTCACCGCCGGGGTGGCTGCATTACTCGCGGTCGCCGCCGTGTTCACCGCCGACCGGGCGGGCTGCGCCGAGCCGGGTAGCTACGTGCGGACACCCAGCGGCATTCAGCTCGTCGGGGGGTGTCTCAACAGCGCCGACCTACCCGTGGCACCGCCGCAGCCCATCCATCACCCGTCACTCCCCACCAAGCCGCCCTCAGGCGACTGAAACTTCGCGCCACCCGGATACGTCTCCATACCGGGGTGGCCGGACGCGGTGAATTAGCCGAGCGCGGTGAGCAGGTCGTCGATGAGGTCTTCGGCGTCCTCAAGGCCGACCGATAGGCGCAGCAGATCGGAAGGCACCTCCAGCTGGGTACCCGATGTGGAGGCGTGCGTCATCCGGCCGGGATGCTCGATGAGCGACTCCACCGCACCCAGCGATTCGGCCAGGGTGAACAGCCGGGTTCGCGCGCACACCGCCAACGCCGCCGCTGCGCCACTGCGGACGGTGAACGAGACCATCCCGCCGAACCGGCGCATCTGCTTGGCGGCCACCTCATGGCCGGGATGGGTCTCCAGGCCGGGATAACGCACCGCACCGACCGCGGGGTGGGCCTGCAGCGCCGCGACGACCCGCTCGGCGTTGTCGCTGTGCCGCTCCATGCGCAACGCCAGGGTCTTGATCCCGCGCAGGGTCAGCCAGGCATCGAAGGGTCCAGGCACCGCGCCGGCACCGTTCTGCAGGAACGCCACCTGCTCGTCCAGCGTGGTGTCATCGGTGATGAGTGCGCCGCCGACCACGTCGGAATGGCCCCCGAGGTATTTGGTGGTCGAGTGCAGCACCACGTCGGCGCCCAGCGCCAGCGGCGCCTGCAGATAGGGGGTGGCGAAGGTGTTGTCAACCACCAGACGGGCACCGGCCTCATGTGCTAGGCCGGCCAGCGCCCCGATGTCCGCAATGGACAGCAGCGGGTTGGTCGGGGTCTCACACCACAAGACCCGAGTAGTCGGACGTATCACGGCCCGTACGGCGCCGAGATCGGATTGCGACACGGCGGTGTGCTCGATCCCCCAGTGCCGCAACACCTTGTCGATCAGACGGAACGTGCCGCCGTAGGCGTCGTCGGGAATGACGATGTGGTCACCGGGCCGGCAGATCGCCCGCAACAGCACGTCGGTGGCGGCCATCCCGGACGCGAAGGCACGCCCGTAACGGCCTCCCTCCAGCGCGGCCAGACAGGTTTCCAGCGCGGTGCGGGTGGGGTTGCCGGTACGGGCGTACTCGTATCCCCCACGCAACCCGCCCACGCCGTCCTGGGCGAAGGTCGAGGTGAGGTGGATCGGCACGATGACCGACCCGGTGTGGGGATCCGGGTCTTGGCCGGCGTGGATCGCGCGGGTGGCGAAGCCTGTCACTCCCCCAGCCTACGGTGGTTCATCTCGCTGAGATCATCGGTCGGCCCGCCACCGCGGAGATTGGTCGGCCCGCCGGCGTGGACCACGACGGTCCTGACGAGCTTGTCGGCGAAGGTCTGCCGCTTGCCGTTCCATAACGGCCGCAGGAAGCCGATGCCAACGTCCAGCACATGGCAGACCTGGCGAGTCAGCGCCCGACCGAAGCCCACTGGCTGACCCGTCTCGATCGAGACCAGCTTGGTGCCCGTCATCCACCGCCCCATGCTGCGCCCGGTGGTGCCTTGCAGATAGCCGGAGTTCCAGATACCGAATCCCAGCAGCCACAGGTACGCCACGGCATCGATCACCAGCTGCGACCCCATACCACCGGCAACGGCAGCGATAGGCAGCAGATTCAGCACGATCAGCGGCACGACACAGTCAATCAAGAAGCTGACCGCTCTGGGACCGAAGCCCGCCAACGGTCCGGGTGTTCGAGCACCCGTTATCACGGGCCAGGCGGGCGACAGGATGGCTAAGTCCTGCGGCGTCGAAGCACACGGCCGGGCCGATCGATCAGCTTGAGGAAATTGCCGAGGATGAGAGAGTCGCCCGAATTGCGGTGGCGGCACGAGCAGCCCGTACTGCGGTGGTGGCAGCCGCCTCGGCTGCTGGCACACAGGGGGCCAGTTGGGTGGCAGCGGCGGGGGTGGCGGGGCCTTGGCAGATGAGCTGTCGGGGGACCGTGGGGTGGCGGGCCGGCCGGTGAAAGATGGCGGCTCTGGCGAGGGATTCTGACCCCGCGGCGGCCGGGAAGTCGTCATCGTTCGAACCC
>JBHELN010000181.1:0-8667 GCA_046263115.1 Pseudonocardiaceae bacterium
GTGCGCACGACCAGCACTAGCGGTTGCCGCAGCGGCCGGAACAGGAACCGCCCAGTTGTCCATCACGGGACGCACAGCACTTACCAGGCGAATAGGTTCAGCCCAACCCAGAACAACCGCGAATAGCGGGCGAGATCCGCCCGCCGATGCGCACCGTGCCGGTAGCCGAGGGAGTACACCGCGGTGGTGCCGTAGAGAATGCGGTGCCCAAGGAAGATCACTGAGATCGGGTCGAGCGCAGGAAGCCTGCCGCAACCGGCCGGCGGCCGCGGCAGGCACCAGGGCGAGGGCAAGCACCAGAAACGTGATGCCACACGCAACGGAGACTGCCAGCGATCAGGCCTCCCGGCAGCTGCGCCAGCACTGCCGCGAGCAGCGGCACCACCGCCAGGGTGACGAGCACAACGTTCACCTGCTCATCCCCGCAGCTCGGTGAGTGTCGCGGTGGACAGCGACTCCGACTGCTCGTGAGGCACCCGGAAGAGCACACCAAAAACCACCACGGCGACCAGCAGGTCGAACAGGACCACCTCGAGGAAGCCTCATCGCCGTCGGTGCAGTGCGGCCGGTGATCGCCAGCCGGCGCAAGTTCGGTCCAACTACAGCCGCGCTGCTCGCCACAGGCTCAGCGGCAGCAGGATGGCCACTGCGGCGGGCAAGATCCACCAGCTGGGAAGCGAGGTGGCGCTGATGCCGTAGGTGAGGGCCAGCGCCGCGGCCACTCCGAGCGCGACGCGCCAGTCGTCGCCGACGACGAAGCCGTAGCAGAACCGCAGCAGCGCGATGATCCGAGCGATCATGGCTGGCCGGCCTGCGCTGTAGCCGGAGTCCGCATACCCTTTGTGACCAGGCCCTTCGTGATCAGACGCAGGGTAGCGACGAGCGCCAGGGCGAACAGCGCGACGGCGGGCACCACCGCTAGCAGCGCGGCATCGGCGCCGGGCCACGAGGCGCCAGCGCCTTCGGCGCCCCAGAACACCCCGAAAGAGGTCAACATGACTCCGACGGCGAATTTCAGAGTGTTCTCCGGTACCCGGGCCAGCGGGGCCCGTACCGCGACTCCGGTGACGGTGACGATGACGACCGCAGCCACGGCGGCAGCGGCCGCCAGCGGGATGCTGCGCTGGTTGGCGCCGAAGGTCAAGACGATGAAGACTACTTCGAGCCCTTCGAGCAGCACGCCCTTGAACGACAACGTGAAGGCATACCAATCGGTCCAGCTGACGCGGTTGCCTGGCGGAGCGGCTTGGGCGGCGGCCAGTTCGGTGCGGTAGATAGCGGTCTCGTCATGACGGGCTTTGAGCCCGCCGGCGCGCAGGATGGCTTTGCGCAGCCACTGCAAGCCGAAGATCAACAACAGGCCACCGACCACCAGGCGCAACGCCGCCAGCGGGATGGCAGTCAGCGCAGGACCCAGGGCGGCCACGATCAGCGCCAGCATCGCGACAGCGGCGCTGGCACCGGTGATCGCCGAGCGCCAGTCCCGACCCGCGCCGGCGGCGAGCACGATCGTCAGCGCCTCAACCGCTTCGACCAGGCACGCCAGGAACACGGCGACGAAAAGCGCACCGCTGCCCATACCACCTCCTGGTGAGTACAGCCTGCCACGCGCACGTCTTCACTCGGCTGGCAAAGGTGTCTTGATCACCGTTTTGTGCGTGGAGCGCATCCTGTGCTGCCTACGCGCGCACAGACGCTGATCATCACGCCTGAGCCACCTTCGGTGCGCCAGGCAGAGCCGCCGGATGCCCGGTGTAGGGGCGGCTGTCGGATTCACACACCCGGCGCTGCGTGCAGCGTTCCGGTTAGTCGCCGGTCGACGCACGGGGATGCGCGGTGGTGCGGTGTCGCCCGCGACGCTGCGTGGAGCGCGGTCGCCCGGGGCGGTCGTCCCTACCGCCCCGGGCCACCACATCCCCCCGCGGGACCCCCAAACGAGTCGTCGCCTACTAAGCGTCGCTCCTAATCACGGCAAACCCACGGCGAAACATACCAGCGGGTGTGTTTGCGCCGCCACCCAAAAGCGTTCCTTCGATGCGCCCCAGTGCAGCGAAGACGAGTAGCGTCGACACGTCATGTCCAGCACCGGTCCTCGACGACCCGGAGCCGGCGGCGCGGGTGCCCGCGCGGACCGGGTCAAGCCGCAGCCCAGGGCGCGGGCCACCAGACAGGCGATTCTCACCGCCGCAGCTGAGCATTTTGCTCGTAATGGCTATCACGCTACCTCGCTGGACAGCGTGTTGGCCGACAGTGGCGGAACTAAAGGGGCGCTGTACTTTCACTTCGCTTCCAAAGAGGCATTGGCTCGAGCGGTCGTCGCCGAGATGGTGCAGCGATGGCGAGATCTTCGCGGGCAGGTCGGCAGCCGTGAGCTCGACCCCCTAGCGACCTTGTTGGCGCTGCTTGATGAGGTGATTGCGCGCCTGCTCGACGACCCGATTGCCCGCGGTGGTACCCGTCTGCTCAACGACCTGCCGGTGGCCGAGGAGCAAGCACGTGCGCACTATGGTTTCGGCGAGCAGCAGTGCCGCGATCTACTGACCCAAGCCGCGCAGGCCGGTCTGCTCCGGGAGGGGATCGACCTGGCCGCGGCCGCGCGGCAGATCGTCGCGATCGTCGCCGGCAACCGTCAGATCTGTGACGCATTGGGTGAGCACCAGGACCTCCGGCAGCGGGTCGGGCAGGCGTGGCAGCTTTTGCTTCCAGCGATCGCCACCGATTCCTGGCTGGCTGCCTGGCGCGCGTCCACACCTCCCCACCGCGCCCGACATGGAGACATATCGGGCGCGGAGAGCCGCTGACCCACTCCGATATGCCTCCATGTCGGGGTAGATCGGGGTAGCGCGGAAGGCAAAGGGCCCCGGCGTCACGGGGGCAACGCGACGCCGGGGCCATAAACCCGATCCGCCCGGGCGCGGTCGGACAGATCGGGGGTTTACGGCGGCAGGGTCAAGCCGATGTGGGCACGGCAAAACCGGTCCGTGGGACCGGTCGCCGGTAGCGGCGACCCACCCGATTATCGCGAGATCAGTCGGGCGAGGTGGACGGCTTCAGGGCAAGCGACCGCGGTAGGTCGCCACCGCTGAGCAGCAGCGGGCCATCCGGCTGGGCGAGGTTTCCCGTCGCCCAGCTGTCATGCGTCGCGAAGTCAGGCGCATTCTTGCTATTAGAAGCACTCGAAGTACTGCCGATCATGCACGGCGTCGAGGTGCTGCCCGGTGGACTGGCGGGTGCCGGATCCCTCGTACCCTCGCTCACCGCTGGCTGAGCGGGTACGGACTGCGCAGAAGTCACAGCGGCTGAGCAGGGCACAACTGTGCGTGCGGCATGTCGAACTGAGGTGAGGGCAGTATCCGGTGCAGCGGGCGCGGCTACCGCCGGTGTGATGGCTGGTCCGGGTAGCGACATCGGGGCGACTTTGGCGGCCGAGCCAGCCGATCGCACTGCGGTCCAGTGTGGCGCGGGAGCGGATAGCGGTCGGGGTAGCGTCAGGACATCGATCACGGGCTTGGCACTGCCGACGGCGTGCACGATGGGTCGCAGGATGCCGATCTTCTCGATGGGCTGGACAGGTAGCCGCGGTGCAGGGACGTCGGAGAGAATCCGCTCGACGATCGATCCGGCCGCGGGACGCCCCACGATGCCCGCGCTGGGCTCGGCATCGGAGCCGGCGCTGACCACATGGATTTGCCCGACGCCGGGCCATCCCGAGTCCTCATCCGCGTGGCTGAGTCCTGATCCCAGTAACCAGCCCACCGCGACCAGGCCACTGAGTACGACGGCCCGCAGCAGCGCGCGCATGACCCCGGGAAGCGCGTACCTCGCGCCACCTGCCTCGGGGTTGGCGGCCACCGGTTCCCCCTCAACCAATCCGCCCGATCCGGCCATGTCCGGATAGTCGTAGACCAATACTACACACTGTGACCACTTTGCGTAATATCCGTATTTATCGGCTCCATGCCATCACAAGCGGGCCGCCGCCAGGCGGGCAATCGCCTCGTCAATCACCTCTTCGCGCTTGCAGAAGGTGAAGCGGACCAGGTGCCGCCAGGACCTCGGGTCGTCAACGAAGACCTGTACCGGCACCGCCACGACACCGGCGCACGCCGGCAGCTCGCGGCAGAATCGTAGGCCGTCGGCGTATCCGAGCGGCCGGACGTCCGCACAGATGAAGTAGGTCCCTTCGGATCGGTGCACGCCGAAGCCCGCAGCGCGCAGTCCGGCGGCCAGCCGGTGCTGCTTGGCCTGTAACCCCGCACGATGCGCCGCAACCCAGTCGGACTCGGCGCGCAGTGCGTGCGCCACCGCCGGCTGAAACGGTGCTCCACCGACGAACGTGAGGAACTGCTTGGCCGCCCGCACGGCTGCCACCAGGTGCGCCGGCCCACATACCCAGCCGATCTTCCAGCCGGTCACGCTGAACGTCTTGCCCGCGCTGGAAACAGACAACGTGCGCTGTGCCATCCCGGGGAAGGTGGCGATCGGCAAGTGTTGCGCCCCGTCAAATACCAGATGCTCGTAGACCTCGTCGGTGATGACCACGAGATCGTGCTCGACAGCAAGCGCTGCCAGCGCCGTCAACTCAGCGCGATGCAGGACCGTGCCGGTGGGATTGTGTGGGCTGTTGAGCATCAGCACCCTGGTGGCGGGTGTGACCGCCGCGGCCAGCGTGTCGACGTCCAACGCGAACCGATCCCCGTCGGCGGTCAGCGGCACGGCCCGTCGCGTGGCGCCGGCCAGCGCCACCGCGGCGGGATACGAGTCGTAGTAGGGCTCGACGAGCAGCACCTCGTCGCCCTTTTCGACCAAGGCCAGCAGCGCCGCGCTGATCGCTTTGGTGGCTCCCACCGTGATCAGCACCTCGGTATCCGGGTCGTAGCTCAGGTCGTAGTGAGCCGCCTGGTGCTCGGCGACAGCGGTGCGGAGCTCACGGATCCCCGATCCCGGCGGATACTGGTTATGCCCGCCGGCGATAGCAGACCGTGCAACCTCGAGCATGCTGGCGGGGCCCTCGGTATCTGGGAACCCTTGGCCGAGGTTGACCGCGCCAGTGCGCGCGGCCAATTCGGTCATTTCGGCGAATATCGTCGAAGCGAACGGTTGCAGCCGGGGCACGAGTCCGTGGGGGCTCATGGCCGTAATCCTGCTCCGAGGCGGACTCTCGGGGCACAATCGGCAGCGTGGAGCTGACCAAGAGCGAACAGGCCAAGCTGCGGGGGCTGCGCCGGATGAAGGCTGTCGCGCTAGCGTTCCTGTTGGGTGCGGCAGTGGTGTACGCGTTGACCCGGCTCTACAGCAATGCCCCATCCTGGGTGGGCTATGTGCAGGCGATGGCCGAGGCCAGCATGGTCGGTGCGCTGGCCGACTGGTTCGCGGTGACCGCGCTGTTTCGCCACCCGCTGGGGCTGCCTATCCCGCATACCGCGATCATCCCCCGCAAGAAGGACGCGCTCGGGGAGAACCTCGGCGACTTCGTGGGTGCCAACTTCCTCGCCGAGGCGGTGGTGACCGACAAGCTGCAGCGGGTGGGGATCGGCAGCCGGCTGGGCTTTTGGCTGGCGCAGCCCCGCAACGCCGAGCGTGCCACGGCTGAGCTGGCCACCGCGGTGCGCGCCGTGGTGACCGTGCTGCGCGACGAAGATGTCCAGCCGGTGCTGGAGAACGCGCTGGTGCGCAGACTTCTGGAGCAGCCTTGGGGGCCGCCGCTGGGCCGGTTACTCGCTCAGCTGCTCACCGACGGGGCGCATCACAAGCTCGTCGACCTGCTCACCGAGCGGACCTATCAGTGGGTGCGCGACAACCACGGCGCGGTGCTGCGGGTGGTCAGCCAGCGCCTGCCGGGGTGGTCGCCGCGGTTCGTGGACGAGCTGGTCGCCGATCGGCTCTACGGGGAGGTCTTGACATTCGCCTGGGCGGTGCACACCGAGCCGGACCACCCCATGCGCAAAGCGGTGGACAAGTTCTTGCTGGAGTTCGCCGAGGACCTGCGCACCGATCCGGAGATGATCGAGCGTGCCGAGGCGATCAAACTGCAGGTGCTGGAGCACCCAGAGGTGCGGATTCTGGTGGGGTCTGCCTGGGGTACCGCCAAGAAGATGCTTCTCGGCGCTGCGGAGGACCCGTCGTCAGAGCTACGGCGGCGGGTGCGTGACGGTCTCATCGCGCTGGGTGGGCGACTGTCCGAGGATATCGAGCTGCGGTCCAAGGTGGACAACTGGCTGCAAGGCGTGGCCACCTACGTGGTCTCAAACTACCGTGGGGAGATCACCACCTTGATCACCGACACCGTGCAGCGCTGGGACGCCGAGGAGACTGCCCGGAAGGTGGAGCTGCAAGTCGGCCGCGATCTCCAATTCATCCGCATCAACGGCACCGTGGTCGGCGCCCTTGCCGGCCTCGCCATCCACATCCTGTCCCAACTCGTGTTCTGACCTTCCCCGACATGGCGACATATCGGGCTCCCGGGTGCGGGTTCACCCCGATATGTCTCCATGTCGGGGAGCGGAGTGGGCTGCGTATCCTGGGTTGGTGCTGGAGTCGTTGGATCTGTGGGTTTTCGAGATCTTGTACTGGGCTGCGGTTCCGGTGGGGATCTTCGCGTTCATTCACGCTGCGCTCCAGCGGGGTGACGCCTACACCGCGGCCGACAAGCTGACCAAGCCGGCCTGGTTGGGCATCACGGGCGGCGCGTGTGCCCTGCTGCTACTCAACCTGGTGGTGCCTGGGTCGATGCTGTTCTATCTGATCGGGCTGGTGGCGGTGTTGGTTTACCTGGTGGACGTCAAACCGGCGGTGACCGAGGTGCAGCGCGGGCCGCGCTGGTGACGTCGCCGGCTTCGGTAACCGGCCGGCTGAAGGCCCAACCCGCTCTGGACGCGCCCCACCTGCTCGCCGCGCCGGTTCGCGCCGCGCTGGCGGCACTGCCCGACCACCTCGCGACCCGTTGCGCGGTCGCCGAAATCGATCCGGCGCTGGCCGACACCGCCGCGCTATGCGCGCACTACCAGGTGCCACTGCACGTCTCGGCGAACTGCGTGGTGGTCACCGGTAAGCGGGGCGGCGTGCAGCGCTGGGCCGGTTGCGTCGTGCTGGCGACCACCCGGGCCGACGTCAACGGTGTGGTGCGGCGGCGGCTGAATGTGCGCAAGGCGTCGTTCGCCGGGCAGGGCGAGGCGGTGCAGCGCACCGCGATGGAATATGGCGGGATCACGCCGCTGGGGCTGCCCGCCGGGTGGCCGGTGCTGCTCGACGCCATGGTTGCCGCGACCGACGAATTGGTAGTGGGATCCGGCTTACGGCGCAGCAAGCTGCTACTTCCGGGTGCGGTGCTCGCGGTATTACCGTGCGCCGAGGTCGTCGAGAATCTCGGGCGTCCCGTTTGACGCTACTGGGCTAGCTTCACCCCACCGGGCCGCTGACGTATGCGCAAACATGCATGTATGGTGACCCGCATGGGCGATCACGGGCACGGGCACGCGGCCGTACCGTCGGATCGTTGGCGGCTGGTTCGCGCTCTGGTGATCATCTCTGCGTTGTTGCTGGTGGAGGTCGCCGGTGCCGCTCTGACTGGTTCGCTGGCCTTACTCGCCGATGCCGGGCATCTGGCCACGGACGTGCTAGGCCTCGCGGTCGCGCTGGTCGCCAGCGTGCTCGCGCAGCGCCCACCGACGCACTATCGGACTTACGGGTTGGGCCGAGCGGAGATCCTCGCGACCGCGTTCAATGCCTTGCTGCTGTTGGTAGTGGGCGCGATAGTCGCGGTGGAGGCGCTCGCGCGGCTGGCCGCTCCGCCACCGATCGCCGGTGTCCCGCTGCTCGCCATCGGAACGCTTGGGCTCGTCGGCAACCTGGCCGCGCTGGCGGTGCTCAGCGGTCGCGGATCTGCCAAGAAGGAATCGGTGCAGCGAAGCCTCAACCTGCGCGGCGCGTTGCTGGAGGTACTGGGCGATGTGCTCGGCTCCGTCGCGGTGATCGGCGCGGCGGTTGCCATGCTCGCCGCCGGCTGGCGCCACGCCGACCCCATCGCATCGCTGGCGATCGCCGCGCTGATCGTGCCGCGGGCGCTGGCGCTGCTGCGCGAAGCTGCGCACGTACTCCTGGAGGGCACCCCCCGCGGCGTAGACGCCGCCGAAGTGGACCGGTTGCTGCGGACGGTGCCAGGAGTGCGTGACGTACACGACCTGCATCTGTGGACGATCACGTCGGGCCGGCATGCCGTCTCCGCGCACCTGGTGGTCGAGGAGGCTCGATCGCTGCAGTGCGGAGACGCCTCTGTGCTCGATACCGCGGCGAACGTGCTGCGCACCTACTTCGGGCTCACCCACAGCACCCTGCAGGTCGAGCACGACAACCATGCGGACCACGAACACACCTGCTAACCCGGCGTGTCGGGCTCTCCTCACCCGCGTGTCGCGCCCTGGTGGTCGGTGTGTCCGGCCTTCAGGGCTGCCGTGTCTTGCGGAGCACCCGCACGCCCTGCCCTCGCGTCAGCGGGCGCGGGTGAGATCCACTAAGGCGCTATCGCCACTGACCACTGCTCCGGACGGGCGACCCCAGGCGGCGCGGTAGACGGCGTCGGCCAGCCCGATCACCGAAGCGTCCGGTTCGATCCCCGCCTCGGCTGCGGTCTGCGGCAGCTGGCCCGGGACCAAACGCACGGTCCAGGCC
>JBHELN010000182.1:0-3653 GCA_046263115.1 Pseudonocardiaceae bacterium
CGCTGGCCGTGTCAGCGTCCCCGTCCGGGCTGGTCGCCGTCGCGCCGCTGGTCTTGGCGCTGCCCTGGCTGTGGGTCTGGTGGCGCGCGCGGCCTGCGATGGCTCGGTTGGCCGCGGTGCTGCTGGGCGTGGCTACCGCAACCAGTCTGGTGCTGGTGGGATGTGCAGACGCGACGCTGGGCGACGTGCTGGAGTCCACCGCCGTACACAAGTGGTACTACCAGGCCTTCCCGTGGTACCGGGAATTCGTCCATTACCAGGCGATTCTCAGCTTCCAGGATTCCAGCCAGTGGGCGCGGCGGGCCCCTGTGGTGCTCACCATCGCGGTGCTGCTCGTCGTCGCCATAGCCTCCATCGCCACTGCTCGCCGGGCGGCCACCGGCTCCATGTCCACCGGCGGCGATCCCGTGCAGCGGCTGCTGGTGAGCGGCGCGGCCTGGTCGGCGCTGGCCTTGGCGCTGCTCGCGCCGACGCCCACCAAGTTCGTCAACCATTTCGGCGCCGCAGCAGCCGCCCCGACGGTGCTGCTGGCCGCAGCCCTGCTGCGCGCACCGCTGCGCCTTCCCCGGCAGCCGCGGCTCGCCGACATCGTCACAGCCGCGGCAGCGACGGCGGTGCTGGTGGGTGCGGTGTCGTGGAGCTTCGCGGGGCCGAACATCTGGCGGCCCTACTCAGATCGAGGTCAGCCGTTCGGCAACCATCTCTCCTTGGCCCAGGACCGCGTGGACCTGGTGAGTGTGCGACCCAAGCTGGGACCGGTGCAGCTGGCCAACCCGCTGCTGTGGGTGGCCGTCGCAGTCGCTGCGTCCTCCGTGATGTGGTGGTGGCGTCGCCGCGGTCTGGACCGCGGGCCGGGGCCTGATCGGGCCGTGCTGGTCGTCGGATCGACCGCGATCGTGGTGATGACCATCGTGGTCTTCGCGTGGGCGCCGTTGCGCCAGTACCCCGGCTGGTCGGTCGCGCTGTCCGCGGTGCGATCGGCGCGCGGGGAGCCGTGCGCACTGTCTGACTACGCCCAGATCGCCGCGGACAGTGCGGTCCAACCGGTGCCCGTCGGGACACCGACCACGACGGGGTCGTTCGCCGCTGCGGCGCAGCAACCTGCACCCGTGCCGCCGCCGGCGGCGGGCACGCTGGTCTGGCATAACGCGGTCGGCTACGACGCCGGACGTGACCTGGACTCCGGCGCGTTGACCAGACCGGCTGGCTGGCTGGTGACGCCCTGGTTCCGCCTGCCCGCAGCGCTGCCCTCCGGGGGAGGCAGCACGCTGCTGTTGCCGGTGCTGGGGGCCGCAGTGGGCCAGCGGCTGACCCTGCAGTACGCCGCGGCCGCAGGTCCGGATCCCGCCGTCGCGGGTGAACTGACGCTCGAGCTGGACCGGGCCGTACCGCGAACCGAGTGGAACGAACTTCCCGTCGCGCTCGATCGACTGGGCAAGACCCGACCATCGAGTGTCCGGCTGGTGATGTGGACGCAGACCGCGAGCGCCGATAGCTGGCTGGCGGTAAGTCAACCTCGGTTGGCCGGGTGGCGCCCGCTATCCACGCTCACCGCCGGCCGCCCGGTGTACGTCGACCAGCTCACCGCGGCCCTGCTGCCCTGCCTCGACCAGGTCGGCGTCGAGCACGGCGTCGCGCGGGCACCGGACGTGCTGGTGCTCAGCGACGAAGGGTTCGGACGTGGATTCCTCGATCTCGGTTTCGAGGTATGGCGAGGGGGCACCCAGGTACCGGTGAGCAAGTCGGCGGTCACCGTGCGGATACCGTCGCGGCTGATGCCTAGCGGCCCGCCCACGCTGCCCTGGGGACGGGTCGAGCGGGTGATCTACGACCATCCCGTGGGGCTGGTCGATGTGCGCTTCGGTCAGCTCCAGCGACCGGGCTGGACGCGGATGCCGACGCTGGCCGCCAAGAACTACCACGGTGACCCTGGCTAGCGTTCCCACAGATGCTTACGTGATGCGACTGGTAGCGCGCGGACCATAGCGCCACCTCGGCTAAACCCGGCCCCTGTTGCCCGAGCGCGGCACCCTAGGCTGCCGCGGTGCCGAGCGCCACGATCCCCGAGACACGGGCTCGATCCCGGCGGGGGGCAGCACCGGAAGCACCCGGCGCACACCGCCGGCTGTGGTACGCCACGGTCGCGCTCGGCGTGATCGCCGCGCTCGCCGCCCTGGCCGTGCCGTTTGCTCCGGTCACCCAGGATCGGGTGACCATGACGTGGCCCATGCCGGGCGCGGATCCCACTGCGACGGCCGTGGCCATCCCGCTGATGCCCTACCAACCGGTGAAGCTCACCGCGACGGTGCCCTGCGCCGGTGACGCGTCCGTGGACACGGTGTTGCTGTCCACCATGCCGCTGCGGCCCGATCCCGCCGCGCCGCCGTTGCCTGGGCTGCGCGTGGAGCGCTTTGACGGCCACCTGGTGGTGACCAGTTACGGCAAGCAGGTGGCGAGCACCACCCAACCCGCCGGTTTCTGCACCCTGCAGGTCGGGTCTGATCCGAACCGGACCTGGGCCAACGTCAACGGCCAGCCCGTCGGCACGGTTACGGGCGATTTCCGGCCGGCGGTGGCGGGGGCGTTCACCGAAGCGCCGAGCACCGCAGGGCTGCACTTGACTCTGATCACCGATACCCGGTTCCAGACTTCGCCGACGCTGGTGAAAGCGGTCCTCGTAACACTGAGCGTGCTTGCCTTGTTGGCGGCGCTGCGCGCTGCCGCCCGGTTGGACGCCCGCGACAACCACACCCGCCGAGTCCGCCTGGTGCCATCGGGCTGGTGGCGACTCCGGTGCGTCGACTTGGTGGTGCTCGTAAGCCTGGGGATGTGGGCGGTGATCGGGCCGATCACTGTCGATGACGGCTACATCGCCGGGATCGTCCGCACCCGCGACACCAACGGCTACATCGGGAACCTGTACCGCTGGCTGAACGCACCCGAGGCTCCCTTCGGCTGGTTCTACGAGCTCTACGCGCTGTGGGCGAAGGTCAGCGTTGCCCCGCTGTGGATGCGGATCCCGTCGACCGTGCTGGCAGTGGTCTGCTGGCTGTTGTTGTCCCGGGCGGTGCTGCCCCGGCTCAGGACAGCAACAGTCCTCGCGCCGCGGCCTTCGACGGTCTGGGTGGCGGCCGCCGTCTTCGCCGCCTGGTGGCTGCCGTTCAACCTGGGTCTGCGGCCGGAACCGTGGATCGCGGTGGCCGGGCTCGTCACGCTGCTGGCGGTGGAGCGGGCGGTGGTCACCCGCAGGTTGCTGCCGGTGCTGCTGGGTCTGGTGGTGGCGGCGGCCGCCACGGCGGTGACGCCTACCGGAGTGGTCGCGTTCATGCCGTTTTTGGCCGGGTTGGTGCCGCTGCTGCGCGCGCTGCGGCAACGGCCCGAGCTGCCCAGGTTCGCGCTGCTGGTGCTGTTGATCGCGGCCCCGAGTAGCGCGCTGCTGCTGGCCTACGCAGATCAGACGCTGGCGTCGGTGACAGAGGCGATCCGGATCCGGACGTTGATCGACGGGGTCCAGCCCTGGTTCCAGGAGCCGCAGCGCTACGCGAATTTACTTACCCCGAGCTCAATCGAGGGTTCGTTACAGCGCCGGGTACCGGTGTTGCTGACCCTGCTCGGCCTCGTCGGGATTGCCTGGACGCAGGTCAGCGGGCCGG
>JBHELN010000183.1:0-7762 GCA_046263115.1 Pseudonocardiaceae bacterium
GCAGCAGCCAGACCAAATAACACACCTAATACACGGCCTGTCACGCGCAGAAGCTGACTATTGGCCTATTCCTTCCTGCCGCGGGAATACCCGCGCTCCGGCACCTTTATGCGTCGGCTGACCACCGTCCTGCATGTCGCGGGGGAGCCTGCTCTTCCAAGATCTCAGACGTCGTAGTAGAGGGAGAATTCGAAGGGGTGAGGACGCAGGCGTAGCGGGTCGATTTCGTTTTCGCGCTTGAGGGCGATCCAGGTCTCGATGAGATCCGGAGTGAACACGCCACCTTCGAGGAGGTAGTCGTGGTCGGCTTCAAGGCGGTCGATCACCGCGCCCAAGCTTGCCGGGACCTGTGCGACGTCCTTGGCTTCCTCGGGAGGCAGCTCGTAGAGGTCCTTGTCAATCGGCGCGGCGGGCTCGTAGGCGTTCTTGATGCCGTCCAACCCCGCCATCATCATCGCTGAGAAGGCGAGGTAAGGGTTGCCCGAGGCGTCTGGGCAACGGAATTCGATGCGCTTGGCCTTCGGGTTATTGCCGGTGATCGGTATCCGGATGCAGGCTGAGCGGTTGCGTTGCGAATACACCAGGTTCACCGGCGCTTCAAACCCGGGTACCAGACGGTGATAGGAGTTGACCGTGGGATTGGTGAACGCCAGCAGCGACGGGGCGTGGTGCAGGATGCCGCCGATGTAGTGCCGGCCGATGTCGGACAGCCCACCGTAGCCGGATTCGTCGTGGAACAGCGGTCTACCGTCCATCCACAGCGACTGGTGGGTGTGCATACCGGAGCCGTTGTCGCCGAACAGCGGCTTGGGCATGAAGGTGACCGTCCGCCCGGTTGCCCATGCGGTGTTCTTCACGATGTACTTGTAAAGCTGAAGGTCATCCGCGGCGTGCAGTAGCGTGTTGTACCTGTAGTTGATCTCGGCTTGGCCTGCGGTGCCGACCTCGTGGTGCGCCTTCTCCACCGAGAAGCCGCAGCTGATGAGGTTCGTCACCATCGCGTTTCGCAGGTCCGCGAAATGGTCTGTAGGGGGCACGGGGAAGTACCCGCTCTTGTAGTTCACCTTGTAGCCTTGGTTGCGCCCGTCTTCGTCGGCGCCGGTGTTCCACCAGCCGGCGACCGAGTCGATTTCGTGAAACGCGCTGTTGGGCGTGGTGTCGAAGCGCACCGAGTCGAAGCAGTAGAACTCGGCCTCGGGACCGAAGTACGCCGTGTCGGCGATGCCGGTCGAGGCGAGGAACTCCTCGGCCTTACGAGCCACGTTGCGGGGGTCACGGCTGTAAGGCTCACGGGTGAGTGGATCATGCACGAAGAAATTGATGTTCAGTGTCTTCTGGATCCGGAACGGATCGATGCGCGCCGTGGCGAGGTCGGGCAGCAGCTGCATGTCCGATTCGTGGATCGACTGGAACCCCCGCACCGACGAGCCGTCGAAGGCCAGGCCCTCCTCGATGACGTCTGCGTCGAAGAATTCCCCCGGGACTGTGAAGTGCTGCATGACGCCCGGCAGGTCGCAGAAGCGGACATCGACGAACTCGATGCCCTCGTCAGCGATGAAGCGCAGGACCTCATCGGGGCTGGAGAACACTGTCGTTCACTCCTTCGTGCGCTGTGCTGTGGACCGGCGTGATCCGTCACGTCGCTGCGGCGAACCTAAGAGGGCGATGTTGCACCCCCGTCACCCGGATGTTTCGCCCAGGTTAAAGGGCTGGTGGTGGGCGAGGCCAGCCTGCCGGCGGCATAACCTGGTCGAGTGAGCAGATGGACCCAAACATGGCTGGCCGGCCGTCCCGAACAGCCCGATGAGGGCCCACCAGCGGGCGCTGGCGGGCAGGACTATCCCGGTCAGCGACTCGGTCTGCCCGAGCACGGACCAGGCTCCGCGGGTGGTTTCGGTCCCCGCATCCTGGCCATCGTTATCGACTGGCTGCCGTGCTCGGTGGCTGCCCAACTGCTCACCAAAAACCCGGCGTTCTCGGCGCTGGTGCTGTTCGCCGCCATCACGGTCGTCTCGGTAGGCATCGCGGGCCGCACCGTAGGGCATGCCGTGGCGGGTCTACGGGTCGCGCTACTGGACGGTCGGCGGGCCGGTTTCGCCGCCGCGGTGATCCGCACAGTACTGCTGTGCTTGCTCATTCCCCCGGTGGTCTACAACACCGACGGCCGCGGACTGCACGACCGTGCCGCGGGCACCATCGTCCTCCGAACGCGCTAAGCGAGCCCGGCACGGAACAGATATCGGGCTCCGTAGGCGCCGGATTAGCCGATATGTCGCCAAGTCGAGGGCAGACGGAAGGGTCAGCGACGGCGCGTGGCGCGTTGGATGTTGCGCATTTTGGCGCCCTGGGGCGGGGGACCCTTGGGTATCGCCGCGGCGCGGGTGCTCAGGATGGCCAGTTTGCTCTCCAGCCCGTCGATCTGCGCGGCAGTGATGTTGCGGGGCAGTTTTGCCAGATGCCGGGGGAGTTTGGCCAGCGGCACCTGACCTTCCCCGTTGCCCACCGTGACGTCGTAGATCGGAGTCTCGCCGATCAGCCGCGATACTCGCTTCTTCTCTTGGGCCAGCAGCGGCTTGAGTCGATGCGGGGCGCCCTCTGCCACCAACACCACCCCAGGGCGGCCAACGACCCGGTGCACGGCGTCCAATTGAGTGGTGCCCACCACGGCCGGCGTTACCTTCCACCCACCGCGCAAATTCTCCAGTGCCCATGCCGCGGCGCCAGGCTGGCCTTCGGCCTTGGCGAAGACATTGCGTTGAACCCGCCGACCGAAGATCATTATGGCCGCCAGTACGCCGAGTATGACGCCCAGCGGCAGGGCGAACCACTGTTCACCGAACAGGAAACCCACCCCGAACGCCACCGCGGTGATCCCCAGGAGAACGCCGACCATCAACGGCAGCAGCGCCTTATCCTCACGGCGCTGAATATTGAACGCTTCGAGAACCTGCGCTCGGCGCTGCTTAGCGGCGGCGCGGCGCTCTTGCTGGGCGGCCTTCGCGGCCGCTTTGTCCTTAGTGCCGGAGGCAGGCTTGGGGGGCGGTTTGGCGGGCATGGCTCATAGGATACGTGCGGATCATCCATTGCGGACCGCCCTGGTCAGGGGGATCAGCGGGCCAGTAAGTGACTGGCCTCCTGAGCGGCTGGGCCGGCCGCAGCCAACTTCGCGAGGTGCTCGGGTAACCGCCCGCCGCGGCGTGCGACGGCCACGGCATACAGCCGTCCGGCCCGGTAGGAGGACCGGACCAGTGGTCCGGCCATCACGCTGGAGAACCCCATCAACTCGGCGACACGGGCATGCTCAACGAACTCTTGAGGGGTGACCCACCGAGCTACCGGATGGTGCCGCGCCGACGGGCGTAGGTACTGAGTGAGAGTCAGCAGCTCACATCCCGCGGCGTGCAGGTCGGCCATCGCGGCGGTGACCTCGTCTGGTTGCTCGCCCATGCCCAGAATCAGGTTCGACTTCGTGATCAGTCCCGTGTCACGGGCGGCTCGCAGGACGTCCAGCGACCGCCCGTACCGGAACGCCGGCCGGATCCGCTTGAAGATCCGGGGCACCGTCTCCAGGTTGTGCGCCAGCACCTCGGGTGCGGCCTCGAACACCTCGCTGAGTTGCTCGGGACTGCCGTTGAAGTCAGGTATGAGCAGCTCCACCCCGGTGCCAGGGTTGCGCAGATGGATCTGCCGCACGGTCTCGGCGTACAGCCAGGCGCCGCCGTCGGGCAGATCATCACGGGCCACCCCGGTGACGGTGGCGTAGCGCAGCCCCATCGCCTGCACTGTTTCGGCGACCCGCCGTGGCTCGTCGCGGTCCAGCGCGGCGGGTCGACCGGTGTCGATCTGGCAGAAGTCGCAGCGCCGGGTGCACTGGTCGCCACCGATCAGGAACGTCGCCTCGCGGTCCTCCCAGCATTCGTAGATGTTGGGGCACCCCGCTGCCTCGCAGACGGTGTGCAAACCCTCCCGCCGCACCAGCCCCTTGAGCTCGCGAAACGACGGTCCCATGGTGGCCCTGGTCCGGATCCACGGAGGTTTGCGCTCGATCGGAGTTCGGCTGTTCCGGACCTCCAGACGGAGCAGCTTGCGGCCGCCGGGCCCGGATGCGGGCGTGCTCACGAACGTCACCCTACGCGGCATCCGGCGCCACACCGGTGAGCTGCGCGGTGCGTTCCCAGAGCAGCCGGGCGGTGTGCTCGTTGCACGCAGCCAGGTTCGCCGGCCCAGCCCTGAGTTGGCTCCGGTGACAAGTACTGTGCGGCCGGGCTGGTCGGGGATATCCGTTTCGCTCCATCGACTCATGCGCTTACCGGCAGGTTGCCATCGATAGCATCGAGGACAGCCTGCTGCACATCGGGCAGCACCTGCGCCACGGACACCGGCCGGCCCAGCTCGGCGGTCAGCGATGTCACGCCGGCATCGGTGATGCCACAGGGCACGATGCGGTTGAAGGCGGTGAGGTCCGGGTGGCAGTTGAGCGCGAACCCGTGCGTGGTCACACCCCGGCTGATCCGGACCCCGATTGCAGCGATCTTGCGCTCGGAGCGTCCGGTGCCGGGGTCCGCCGCCATCCACACCCCGGACCGCCCCGCGATCCGCCCGGCGTCCAAACCGCACCTGGTGCACACGGCGATCAACGCCTGCTCCAGGCGCCGCACGTAGTCGATGACGTCGAACGGCTCGGCCAGCCTGATCAGGGGGTAGCCAACGAGCTGCCCCGGTCCGTGCCAGGTGATCTTTCCGCCGCGGTCGACGTCGATCACCGGCGTGCCGTCGCTGGGCCGCTCGGCAGCGGTGGTCCGCCGGCCCGCGGTGTACACCGAAGGGTGCTCGAGTAACAGCAGCACATCAGGACCGGTGCCCTCCGCATTGGCGGCTGCCAGCTCTCGCTGCAACGCCCAGGCCCGGTGGTAGTCAACAGTGCCGAGGTAGTGGACCTCAACCGGTGCTGTAGTGGCCCGGCACGACTGGGTGGCGACGGTCACGAGGCCGAGATTACGCCGGGCGTCGGTGTTCGTTCGCTTTCGGTCCGTCACTCCAGCGCCGCGGCCAGCGCTGCGGGTAACGTCGGGTGCTGGAAGGGGTAGCCGTATTTGCGGAGGACCGCAGGCACCGCTCGCTGCCCAATCAGCGCCATCTGGTCGACGAGTTCGGCGCCGCGAACCAGGCGCAGCGCGAAGCCTGGTACCACCAGCGGTGCCGGGCGGTGCATCGCCTCGCCCACGGCCCTGGTGAACTCGGCATTGGTCACGGGATCCGGCCCGCTGAGATTCACCGGCCCAGCCAGCTCGTCGTTTTCCACCGCAAAACGGATCGCGCCCACTTCGTCGTCGAGTGAAATCCACGGCATGTATTGCCGCCCGCTGCCCAGCCGACCGCCTAATCCGACCGCGAACAGCGGCTTGAGTTGGGCCATCAGCCCACCGGATCGGGAGATCACCAGTCCGGTGCGGGCCCGCACCACCCGGGCCCCAGCGCGTTCCGCCGCCGCCGTCGCGTTCTCCCAGTCACGGCAGACCTCTGCCAGAAATCCCGAACCCAGGGGCGCGCTTTCATCGACCTGCCGGTCCCTGGTGTCGCCGTAGTAGCCCACCCCGGAGGCGTTGACCAACACCGGAACCCGGTGCTCGGCGACCGCAGCGGCGAGCACTTCGGTGGGGACGATCCGGCTGTCGCGGATGGCCTGTTTGACCTCTCCGGACCACCGCCGGTTGCCCATCGCCGAGCCGCACAGATTCACCACGGCGTCGACGCCATCGAAGGTGCCGGCGTCTATGGTCGCCGCCGGTGGGTCCCAGGTCCGCTCGTCCGGTGCACGGGAAGGCCTGCGCACCAGCCGCAGTACGTCGTGGCCCGCCTGGCGTAGCTGCGCTACCAGCGTGGTGCCGATGAGACCTGACGACCCCGCGATCACGACGCGCATGGGGAAATCCTCTCGCCTTGCGCGTCGATGAGGCGACCCCGACGGCTGCTGCTCATGTGCCCCTACATCCCGAGGCCGGCCTCGAAGGCGCCGTCGGTCAAGCGTTGTTTGACAGTGTTGAGGAAACGTGCGGCGTCGGCACCATCAACCAGCCGATGGTCGTAGGACAGGGCCAGGTAGATGATCGAGCGAATCGCGATGGTGTCGCCGTCGTCTCCGGAGAGCACCACTGGTCGCTTGACCACGCTGCCGGTGCCGAGTATTCCGACCTGCGGCTGCAAGATGATCGGGGTATCAAACAGCGCGCCTCGCGAGCCGGTGTTGCTCAGGGTGAAGGTGCCGCCGCTCATCTCATCTGGGGTGATCTTGTTTGTTCTGGTCCGTGCCGCAAGGTCGGCGATCCGGCGCGCCAATCCGGCGATGCTCAGATCGCCCGCATCGTGGATTACCGGCACGAGCAAACCACGTTCGGTGTCCACGGCGATGCCCAGATGTTCCGCGTTGTGGTAGGTGATCTCGCCCTTATCGGTGTCGATCGACGCATTCAGCTTGGGGTGCTGTTTGAGCGCCTCGACCGTGGCTTGGGCGAAAAACGGCAGCAAGGACAGCTTGACGCCCTCGCGCGCCTCAAAGTCCCGCTTGACTCGATCGCGCAGCCGTGCAAGGCGGGTGATGTCTGCCTCCACCACGGTGGTCAGCTGCGCAGAGACCTGGAGCGACTCCACCATCCGCTTGGCGATGACGCTGCGCATCCGGGACATCTTCTCGGTCCTACCTCGCAGTTCTGGCACCACCGCCGATGGCACGGTGCCAGGCCTCGACGTAGCGGGTGGCGACTGCGGCTGCGCCATGGTTGGTGGCTGTGGCGCAGGCATCGGCTCGGGTTCAGGCTCGGGTTCGGGTGCTCTGACGGCGGCGAGCACGTCCTGCTTGCGGATCCGGCCACCGACCCCGGTGCCCTGGACGGTCGACAGGTCGATTCCGTGCTCGATCGCGAGCTTGCGTACCAGGGGAGTCACGTATGGTGCGCCGCTATGGTCCTCATCGCTCTCGGATACCACCCTCCTTTGGGGGATCTCGGATATCGGTTCCCGCTCGGGCGGCGCAGGCCGGCGAGAGGGGACGAATTGGTCAGGCTGATCCGTAGTTGCCGGTGACGGCCCGGCCTCACGATCACCGACGGCGGCCAGAGCGGCGCCGACAGCGACCGTCTCGTCCTGCGCTACCACGATCTCTAACACCGTGCCCGCCACCGGAGAGGGGATTTCCGTGTCGACCTTGTCGGTGGATACCTCCACAAGCGGTTCGTCCACTTCGACGGTGTCGCCGACCTGCTTGAGCCATCGAGTCACGGTCCCCTCGGTGACGCTCTCACCAAGCGCCGGCATCGTCACCAGCTTTCTGGAGCCCGCGGCCGACGGGGCCGGCGGGTGCGCTGGCCGCTGCACAGGTTCTGCCGACCGGTCGTCACCGACCTCAGCGGGACGGGGCGTGGCGGGACTGGGCATCGTGGGACTGGGCATCGTGGGACTGGGCATCGTGGGACTGGGCGTCGTGGGACTGGGCATCGTGGGACTGGGCATCGTAGGTCTGGGCACGGCGGGAGCGGGCGCGGCGGGAGCGGGCGCGGCGTGACGGGGTGCGGTGTAAGAGCGCGCGGAAGGACCTGAGGCGTCACCGATCACGGCGAGTTCTGCGCCGACCTCAACGGTTTCGTCCTCGGGCACCACGATGCGCTCGAGCACGCCGGCCGCGGGCGAGGGAATCTCGGTATCGACCTTGTCGGTGGATACTTCCACCAACGGTTCATCAACCTCGACGCTCTCACCCTCTTGTTTG
>JBHELN010000184.1:0-3860 GCA_046263115.1 Pseudonocardiaceae bacterium
CCGGTGATCGTGCACGCGGTGACTCGCAAGGGCAACGGCTACCCGCCGGCGGAGAACGACGTCGCGGAACTGATGCACCAGGTGAAGGTGATGGATCCGGAGACCGGCGCGCCGATCGCGCCCGCCGGGACCTCCTGGACGAGTGTCTTCACCGAAGAGTTGATCAAGCTTGCCGGTGAGCGCGCAGACTTGGTTGCGATCACCGCGGCAATGCCCGGACCCACCGGCCTGGCCACCTTCGCCAAGCGTTTCCCGGATCGGTGCTTCGACGTCGGGATCGCCGAGCAGCACGCGGTCACCTCCGCGGCGGGGCTGGCGCTGGGTGGATTTCACCCGGTGGTGGCGCTGTATTCCACGTTTCTCAACCGCGCGTTCGATCAGCTGCTGATGGACGTTGCGCTGCTGAGCGCCCCGGTGACCATCACCCTGGACCGGGCCGGGGTCACCGGTGATGACGGCGCCAGCCACAACGGCATGTGGGATCTGTCGGTGCTGGGCATCGTGCCGGGTATCCGGGTGGCCGCACCCCGCGACGCCGGCAGTCTTCGAGAACAGCTCGCTGAGGCTGTCGCGGTGAACGACGGCCCGACCGCGCTACGGTTCCCCAAGGGCCCGGTGATCGAGGACGTACCAGCGGTAGCGCGCATCGATGGGGTCGACGTGCTGGCCCGGCCCGCCGCGGGCGACGGCGATGACGTGTTGCTGGTGGGCATCGGCGCGTTCGCCGCGCTCGCCGTGGCGGCAGCCAGGCGACTTGCCGATCAGGGCATCGGAGTCACCGTCGTCGACCCCCGATGGGTGCTGCCGGTGCCGGAGGTGCTGGTGCGGATGGCTAGGCGGCATCGGCTGGTCGTCAGCGTCGAGGATGGTGGCCGGCATGGGGGATTCGGCTGGTCGTTGGCGGCAGCCCTGCGGGACGCGGAGGTCGATGTGCCGTTCCGGGATCTCGGTATCCCGCAGCGGTTCCTCGCCCATGGCTTGCGTGACGAAGTGCTCGCAGATTTGGGTCTGACCGCTCAGGACGTCGCTCGGGCGGTGACCGGCTGGGCGGCTGGGCTGATCCGGTCGATCGGCGAGACTCCCGCGGTGCAGACCCCGGGCGCCACGCCGTAGCGGTGACGGGGTGTGGCACCGTTGTGGGGTGCGCATTCTGATCGTCGAGGATGAGCGGCCACTGGCCGACGCGGTTGCTCGCGGCCTGCGTCGTGAGGGCATGGCCGTCGACGTGGCTTACGACGGCGACAGCGGCCATGAGAAGGCCGCTGTGACCAGGTACGACGTGGTGGTGCTCGACCGTGACCTGCCCGGGATGTCGGGTGACCGGCTGTGTACCGAGATCGCGCAATCCGGGGCGGTGACTCGAGTGCTGATGCTCACGGCCAGCGGCACCGTGTCCGATCGAGTCACCGGGCTGTCCTTGGGTGCCGATGACTACCTGTCCAAGCCGTTCGCCTTTCCCGAGTTGGTAGCTCGGCTGCGGGCCCTGGGTCGTCGCGCCACGCCGGCGGTGCCTCCGGTGCTCACCGCAGGCAACGTGGTAGTCGATCCGTCCCGGCGAACCGTCAGCCGATCTGGTGCGCCGGTGGATCTCACCCGGAAGGAATTCGGGGTTCTGGAGGTGCTGCTCGCCGCCGGTGGTGCGGTGGTGAGCAGCGAGGAGCTGCTGGAGCGGGTATGGGACGAGAACGCCGACCCTTTCACCACCACGGTGCGGGTGACCGTGATGACCTTGCGGAAGAAGCTCGGTGAGCCGGGCATCATCGAGACCGTGGTCGGATCCGGTTACCGGGTACCCAGCGCTGGCCTTGCATCCGACTGAGCCGTTGGTGAGGCCCCGCCGGGGTCCGGGGCTGCGCGTCCGGCTCACCCTGCTGGCCACCGGGTTGTCGGCAGCGGTGAGCGCGCTGCTGCTGTGGCTGGGCTGGCTGCTGGTCGGCGGGGTGGTGGCCGCCGTTCCGGACCTGCCGCCGGGCAGCACCGTCAAGGTCGACGGCGTGCCGGTGGCAGCCGATCGTCTCGGGGCGGCGCTGCAGGTGGCGGCCAGACACCGGGTGCTGCAGGCCGGATCGGTGGCCTTCCTGCTCGCGGTGATCGCAACCGTGCTGCTGGCGTGGGTGGTCACCGGCCAGGTGCTGCGTCCCTTGCACGAGGTGACCGCCACCGCCCGCCGGCTGTCCGCGGAGTCGCTGGACCAACGGCTACGGCTGCCCGGGCCGCGGGACGAGGTGGCCGAGCTCGCCGACACCTTCGACGCGATGCTCGACCGGCTACAGGCAGCCTTCGAGTCGCAACGCCACTTCGTCGCCAACGCCAGCCACGAGCTGCGCACCCCACTGGCTGTGGTGCGCACCGAGGTGGATGTGACGCTGGCGGATCCCGCCGCGGACCAGGCCGAGCTGCGCCGGATGGCCGTAGTGATCCGCGATGCGACCTTGCGGGCTCAGCAGCTGGTGGACGGGCTTCTGGTGCTGGCGCGGACCGAGGGTGGTGCGCTGCGGGCTAGGGAGCCGACGGATCTGGCCGGACTCGCAGGCGCGGCGCTGCGGATCGTGGCGCAGGAGGTGCGCAACCGGGGCCTGCTGGTCACCACGCGGATCACGCCTGCGCTGACGGTGGGTGACCCGGCACTGCTGGAACGGGTGGTGGGCAATCTGGTGGAGAATGCGGTGCGGCACAACATCGACGGCGGCTGGCTGGAGATCTGGACCGATCAGGTGGGGCCGCATGCCAGGTTGCGGGTCAGCAGCTCTGGTGAACCGATCGCGCCGGACGCGGTGGCCGCCCTGTTCGAGCCCTTCCACCGTAGCGGGGTGGCTCGCACTTCCCATGAGGGTTCCGGCTTGGGACTATCGATCGTGCGTGCGGTGGTTACCGCGCACGCCGGCACCGTTCACGCCGAGCCGGTTCCCGGTGGCGGCCTCATCGTAACGGTCCACCTCCCCGCTCTGTAGGTGGCGACCTACTCGACGGCTGATTTGAGGGCTGTGGCCAGCGGGTGGGCGGTGAGTTCGCACTGCCAGCGGCGCGCCCCACCGGCGACCAGCTGCCGCTCGACCGCGGCGGTGTCGAAAAGCTCAGGGGGCTCCCAGCACAGCCGGCGCACGAGGTCGGGAGCCAGCAGGTTCTGCAGCGGCACCCGGTGCTGCCTGGCGATCTCAGCCAGCGCCGCACGCGCGGCGGCGAGCCGGACTGCCGCCGCGGGGTCCCGGTCCGACCAGCGGTTCACCGGTGGTGGGCTGGCCCCCTGGGCGCGCAGCGGCGGCAGCTCATCGGCCGGCAGCGCTCTCGCGGTCGCCAGCGCGCCCAGCCAGGTCTTGGCGTGCCGGCGCTGCGAGCGTCCACTGAACACCGGCCGGGACAGCAGCGCGGCCTCATCCAGCGGGTCGGCCAGCGCCGCGTCGATGATCGAGGCATCGGGCAACACCCGGCCCGGGGCGAGGTCCCGCTGCCGGGCCAGCTGGTCACGGGCCAGCCACAGCTCGCGCACCGCTGCCAGTTGCCGGGGGCGCTGGATGCGATGCATCCCCGAGGTCCGCCGCCATGGGTCGACTCGCGGCGCCGGCGGCCCAGCGGTCCGCACCGCCTCGAATTCCTCGGCAGCCCAACCCAACTTGCCCTGAGAATCCAGTTCGGCCTCGATCGCAGCACGCAGTGGCAGCAGCAGCTCGACGTCGAGCGCCGCGTAGGTCAGCCACTCGGCGGGAAGTGGCCGGCGCGACCAGTCGGCGGCGCCGTGGCCCTTCAACAGCTGGTAGCCCAGCAGTTCCTCGACCAGTGCTGCCAGGCCAACGCGTTCGAGACCGGCCAGCCGAGCGGCCAATTCGGTGTCGAACACCGCAGCGGGTGCCAACCCCAGTTCG
>JBHELN010000185.1:0-10637 GCA_046263115.1 Pseudonocardiaceae bacterium
GCTGGGCCGCGACCGTCCGGTACTGGTGCAGGTCCCCCGGCGTGGTTACGTACCCGCGTTGGCCTGCGGCCAGTGCCGCGCTCCAGCCCGCTGCCGGCGCTGCGCTGGACCGCTGGCGCTGCTCAGCGTCGGGCACGCCGCTTGCCGGTGGTGTGGCGTCGCTGAGGCCCGGTACCGGTGCCCCGCCTGCGGTTGTGCCCGTTTGCGTGCGACCGTGACCGGTGCCCGCCGCACGGCCGAGGAGCTCGGCCGGGCCTTCCCCGGGGTGGTGCTGTACACCTCCGGCGGGGGCAGTGCAAGTGAGGAGGCTGGCGAGGGGAAGGTGCTGGCGGATATCCCACCAGGGCCGGCTCTGGTGGTCGCCACCACGGGCGCCGAGCCGCTGGCCTGCTACGGGGCGGCGCTGTTGCTGGACGCCGCCGCGCTGCTGGGCCGGCCCACCCTGCGCGCGGCGGAGGAGGCATTACGTCGGTGGATGGCCGCGGCGGCGATGGTCGAGTCGGCGACCGACGGTGGCCGCGTCGTCGTGGTCGCCGATGCGTCACTGAATGCGGTACAAGCCCTGATCCGATGGGACCCGGCCGGCCATGCCCGCGCCGAGCTGACCGCCCGCGCCGAGCTCGGCTTTCCCCCTGCGGTCCGGATGGCCGCGCTGGACGGCGCCCCGGAGACCCTTGCCTGCCTGGAGATTCCAGCCGGAGCCGAGGTGCTGGGTCCGGTGCCGGTTCCCGGCCAGCCCGAGGGTGGGCGGGAGCGACTGCTCCTGCGGGTTCCCCGGTCAGAGGGTTCTGCTCTGGCTGGTGCGTTGGCTGCGGTACAGGCTGGGCGCAGTGCGCGGAAAGCGGATGATTTCCTGCGGGTTGAGCTTGACCCGCAGGAAGTCACCTGAGTGCCATCGGGTGCCGGGGCAGCCGGTACCACTCACGAGGCATACTGCGCAGGTGGCTGTTCGACCCGTCCGGCTTTTCGGCGATCCTGTGCTGCGCGCCCGTGCGGCAGAGGTTGTCGACTTCGACAAAGAACTGCGTAATCTGGTCCGTGACCTGCTGGACACGATGACCCGGGAGAGCGCAGCGGGACTTGCGGCTCCGCAGCTGGGCATCTCGCTGCGGGTCTTCAGCTACCACTGTGACGATGGCAGCGGGGACGATGTCACCGGTCACCTGGTCAATCCCGTTATCCAGGTGCTGGGTGAGGAAATGCAGGACGGCCCGGAGGGCTGCCTGTCCATACCTGGGCTGTCCTGGGACTGCCGGCGTCACCTGCGCGTCATCGCCCGCGGGCAGAACCAGCACGGCGAGCCGATCGAGCTGCAGGGCACCGAACGCCTGGCCCGGGCTATTCAACATGAGACCGATCACCTTGACGGTGTGCTGTTCATCGATCGGCTCGACCCGGAGACCCGCAAGCAGGCTATGCGGGAGATCCGGCACGCGCGGTGGTTCGGCGCTCCCGCGCCGGTGGTCAAGATCAGCCCGCACCCCTTGTTGGGCAAGGTGCGCTGAGCAGTGCGGCTGGTCTTCGCAGGGACGCCCGAGGTGGCGGTGCCCGCTCTGCAAGCGCTGCTGGATTCCGACCGCCACGATGTCATCGCGGTGGTGACCCGGCCGGACGCGCCTGCCGGGCGTGGGCGACGACTAACTCGCTCCCCGGTAGGAGCACTGGCCGACAAGGCGGGCGTCGAGGTGCTCACCCCGCGCCGCCCCTCCCAGCCGGACTTCCTGGCACGACTGTCCGCGCTGGCCCCGGACTGTTGCCCGATCGTGGGCTACGGGGCGCTGGTACCGCGCGCAGCGCTGGACATCCCGCGCCACGGCTGGGTGAACCTACACTTCTCGCTGCTGCCCGCCTGGCGTGGTGCGGCTCCGGTGCAGGCCGCGATATGGCACGGCGATGAGATCACCGGCGCATCCACGTTCGCGTTGGAGGAGGGGCTGGACACCGGTCCGGTGTACGGCACGGTCACCGAAGTGATCCGTCCCGACGATACCGCAGGAGAGCTGCTGTCCCGGTTGGCCGTGGCTGGTGCGGCCCTGCTGGTCGCGACCCTCGACGGCATCGCCGACGGGACCGTGCACGCGGTCGCCCAGTCCGCCGATGGCGTGTCTTACGCGCCCAAGCTCACGGCAGAGGATGCGCACCTGAACTTTGCTGCCCCGGCCTTCGCGGTGCACCGCCAGGTGCGCGCGGTCACGCCTTCGCCCGGTGGCTGGGTTCTGTTCCGGGACCAACGTTTGGGTGTCGGACCGATGCAGCTGACCGACGTCGACGGGCTGGCGGCCGGCGAGCTCCGCGTAACCAAACGGGAAGTGCTGGTGGGCACGGCCACCGGGGCGCTACGACTAGGCGAGATCACCGCGCCCGGCAAGCGGACGATGGCCGCGCCGGACTGGGCTCGTGGCGCGCGACCCCGACCGGGGGAGCGTTTCGAGTGACGGCGCCGCGCAAACCCTCCCGACCTCCCCGGCCCGGACCGCCCCGGCGGCGTACCGGACCTAGCCGGCCACCAGTGGAAGATCCCGCCCGCCAGGCCGCCCTCGATGTGCTCGCGGCGGTGCGCGAGCGTGATGCGTACGCGAACCTCGCGCTGCCCAGCTTGCTGCGCCAACGTGGGATCAATGGTCGGGACGCCGCGCTGGCCACCGAGCTTTGCTACGGAACTTGCCGCGCCCAGGGCCTGCTGGATGCGGTGCTGCAATCGTGCATGGATCGGCCCTTGTCCGAGGTGGACGGTGAGCTGCTCGACGCCCTGCGACTGGGCAGCTACCAGCTGCTCCGCACCCGGGTGCCGCCTCATGCCGCGGTGGGCACCACGGTAGATCTGGTGCGGGCCGGGCGGGGCAGCGCGGCCGCCGGCTTCGTCAACGCGGTGCTGCGCCGGGTCGGTGAGCAGGACGAGCAGAGCTGGGTGCGGGCAGTGGCACCGGCGCTCGAGGATGACCCAGTGGGGCATCTGGCGATGGCCCACCCGCACCCGCGGTGGATCGCGCAGGCCTTCGCCGACGCGCTGGCCGGTGACCTCGACGAACTGGCGAACGCGCTGGCCGCCGACGACGCCCGTCCACTGGTGCATCTCGTGGCGCGCCCCGGCCAGATCAGCGCTGTCGAGTTGGCGGCGGCCGTCGGCGGCAAGCTTGCTCCCTATTCGCCCTACGGCGTGCATCTGGCCGAAGGCGGTGACCCCGGCGAGCTGACAGCGGTGCGCGAGCACCTGGCCCGGGTCCAGGACGAGGGCAGCCAACTCGTCACCCTCGCGCTGGCCGCCACGCCGCTGGACGGCACCGATGCTCGCTGGCTGGATCTGTGCGCCGGGCCCGGTGGCAAGGCGGCCCTGCTGGGCGCACTGGCCATCAATCGGGGCGCCACCGTGGACGCGGTGGAAAAAGCCGAGCACCGGGCCCGGTTGGTCGATCAGGCCTGCGCGGGATTGCCGGTGACGGTGCACGTGGCCGATGGGCGGGACAGCGGGCTGCCGGATCGGGCTTACGACCGGGTCCTGGTGGACGCGCCGTGCACCGGGCTGGGGGCTTTACGCCGCCGCCCCGAGGCGCGCTGGCGGCGACAGCTCAACGACGTGGCAGGGCTCGTCCGGCTACAGCGCGAGCTGCTGGTGGCAGCGTTGCGCCTGGTCCGCCCTGGTGGCGTGGTGGCCTATGTCACCTGCTCGCCGCACCTGGACGAGACGGTGGGCGTGGTCACCGATGTGGTGCGGCGAACCCGCGCTGAGCAGCTGGACGCCAAGCCGGTGTTCCGCGGGCTACCTCGGCTCGGGGACGGACCGCACGTGCAGTTGTGGCCGCACCGGCATGGCACCGACGCGATGTTCTGCGCGCTGCTGCAACGTTGAGCCAACGGCCATCACCAGCCCGGCCGAAAGCGTAGTTTAGAGGAATCATGGCTCGCGCTTATTCCCAGGGAACTGCCAGCTTGTGTCCAGGTTGCTCGCACATCACCGGACCATAAACGGGAAGCGGGACCATATCGAGGAGTGTAATGATCGAGCTTGAGGCCATCACCAAGGCGTACCGGATGGGTAAGGTCCGGGTGGACGTGCTTCATGGCATTGATCTCACCATCGACGACGGTGAGCTGGTCGCCATCATGGGACCGTCCGGATCGGGCAAGACCACGTTGATGAACATCCTGGGCTGCCTCGACACTCCGACCAGCGGGCGCTACCTCCTCGACGGTATCGACGTCAGCCGGCTGTCTGATAGCCAGCTGGCGAAGATCCGCAGCCGCAAGATCGGCTTCGTGTTCCAGTCGTTCAACCTGGTACCGCGCACGAATGCGCTTCGTAACGTCGAGCTTCCCTTGATCTATGCCGGCGGACGAGCCCGGCACCGAGCGGCCCGGCTGGCGCTGGAGCAAGTTGGCTTGGCCGATCGCCAGAAATTCATGCCCAACGAGTTGTCAGGTGGTCAGCAGCAGCGGGTGGCGATCGCCAGGGCGCTGATCAACGATCCCGCGTTGCTGCTTGCCGATGAGCCCACGGGTAACCTCGACTCCGCCTCTACCAGGGAAATTCTGAAGTTGCTCGGTGGGCTCAACGATGCCGGCCGCACCGTGGTGATCATCACCCATGAAGAGGAGGTGGCCCGGTTCGCCAAGCGGATTGTACGGCTGCGCGACGGGCGCATCCTAAGTGACGAGTGATCATATCCACCGGAGCCGGACGCAAACGTACCGCGTGAACCGTTCACATCCGCCGCTCGGCGCGACGGATGCCTCCGGGGCATTATCGACGATGGTGGCGCGAACTGCGGGCAAGGAGGTTCGGTATGCCCGATGGTCCGTTCGGTCCCGGGTTCAATCCGCTTGAGGACCTGGTGAGCCGGCTGGTCGGCGGGCTTGAGCAGTCCCTGGGAGGCATAACCCGGCCGGGCGCATCGACGCGGCGATTGGACCGCTACGGCCGTGACCTCACCGCCGCAGCACGTGCCGGCCGCCTCGATCCGGTCATCGGACGCGAGGACGAGACCGAGCAGCTCCTGGAGGTGCTGTCCCGGCGAACGAAGAACAACCCAGTGCTGATCGGCGATCCAGGCGTTGGCAAGACAGCGATCATCGAGGGCCTCGCTCAGCGGATCACCGAGGGCACGGTCCCCGAACAGCTACGCAACCGGCGGGTTATCGCGCTCGATCTGGCCGGAATGGTGGCCGGCACCAAATACCGCGGGGAGTTTGAGGAACGGCTCACGGCGGTCATTAACGAGGTGACCGCCGCTGCTCGGATGGTGGTGCTGTTTCTCGATGAGCTACACACGGTGATCGGTGCCGGCGCGGGGGCCGAGGGCGGTGCAATGGATGCCAGCAGCATGCTCAAGCCGGCGCTGGCTCGTGGCGACCTGCAGCTGATCGGGGCCACCACGGTCGACGAGTACCGTCGCCACATCGAGCGGGACGCGGCGCTGGAACGACGGTTCCAGCCGATCCTGGTCGCCGAGCCGAGCATCGCAGATACCATCGCCATCTTGCGCGGCGTGCGTAAGCGCTACGAGCTGCACCACCGGGTACGTATCACCGACGAGGCCACCGAGGTCGCTGCTCGATTGTCCGACCGTTACCTCACCGATCGCTTCCTCCCCGATAAGGCAATCGACCTCATCGACCGGGCGAGCGCGCGGGTCCGGCTGCGGGGTGCAGTGCCGAGCGAGGACACCCGGGCCCTCGATCAGCGCGTCGAACAGCTCACTCGGGCCAAAGACGTTGCTGTCGATGCCGAGGACTACGAGCGTGCCGAGGCCTTGACCCAAGAGCTCGACATGGCGATCGTCGCGCTGGAGACCGCGCGCGCCGGCTCCACCCGGCCGCCGGAGGTCGGTGCCGACGACGTCGCGGACATCGTCGCGCGCACTACCGGCATCCCGGTCGCGCAGCTCACCGAGGTTGAGCGGCACCGGCTACTGCACCTGGAGGAGCAGCTGCGCCGGCGGGTCATCGGGCAGGACGAGGCGGTGGAGGCCGTCGCGGACGCCATCCGCGCCAGTCGCGCGGGGCTTAAACACCCCGACCGCCCTGTCGGTTCCTTCCTGTTCCTCGGCCCGACCGGCGTGGGCAAAACCGAGCTGGCTCGCGCGCTGGCGGAGACCCTGTTCGGGTCGGAGCAGCAGCTCATCCGCATTGATATGAGCGAGTTCCAGGACCGGCACACGGTGTCGCGCCTTCTCGGCGCACCACCCGGCTACGTGGGCCATGAGGAGGGCGGCCGGCTCACCGACGCGGTCCGCCGCACGCCTTACACCGTGCTGCTGCTTGATGAGATCGAGAAGGCGCACGCCGACGTGTCGAACATCCTGCTGCAGGTTTTCGATGCCGGTCGGCTCACCGATTCACGAGGCCGGACCGCCAACTTCGCCAACGCGGTGATCATCATGACCAGCAACCTCGGGGCGGACCAGTTGTTGGCCGCGACCAGCGCCCGGCGTTCGGTCGAGGAGGTGAGAGAACCGCTGATGGCCAGCGTACGCCGGCACTTCCGACCGGAATTCCTCAACCGGATCGATGAGATCGTCCTGTTCCGGGGCCTCGATCCGGCACAGCTACGCGTGATCACCGCGATGCTCGTGGAGCAGACCCGGCAGCGGCTAGCTGCACGGGACATCGTGCTGCGCCTCGATGATCGCGCCATCGACTGGTTGGCCGGCCGTGGCTACCAGCCCGAGTTCGGCGCCCGGCCGTTGCGCCGGGTCATCGGGCGGGAGCTGGATCGGAACCTGTCGCGCCTGTTGCTGGCCGGCGACCTGCGAGATGGCCAAGAAGTGCGCGTCAGCGTCGTCGACGACCGGCTGGAGCTGCGCTGTTCGTGAGTGGCAAACAGTGCTACAACACCGTCTGCTCACGACGCGATACCGTGCACCTTGTGTCGCACCAGCCAATGATCGCGCCGTCCCTGCTCGCTGCTGACTTCGCCCGGCTGGCCGATGAGGCCAAGGCGGTACCGGGCGCCGACTGGCTGCACGTCGACGTGATGGACGCGCACTTCGTGCCCAACCTCACGTTCGGCCTTCCTGTGGTGCAGAGCCTGATGAAGTACACCGATATCCCGCTGGACTGCCACCTCATGATCGACAACCCGGATCGGTGGGCGATCGGGTACGCCGAAGCGGGGTCGCACAATGTCACGGTGCACGCCGAGGCCGCGCAGGACCCGGTGAAGCTGGCCAAGGACCTGCGCGCGGCCGGGGCCAAGGCGGGCCTGTCGATCAAGCCCAAGACCGCGCTGGAGCCCTGGGTGGAGGTGTTGCGGCACTACGACACGCTGCTGGTGATGAGCGTGGAGCCGGGTTTCGGCGGGCAGTCGTTCATCCCCGAGGTGCTGGACAAGGTGCGCACCGCCCGCCGGTTGGTGGACACCGGACATCTCACCGTGCTGATCGAGATCGACGGGGGAATCAACGACGAGACCATCGAGGCTGCCGCGGAAGCAGGGGTGGACTGTTTCGTCGCCGGTTCCGCGGTGTACGGGGCCGACGACCCGGTGCGGGCTATGGAGTCGCTTCGGGCGCAGGCCCGGGCGTGCGGCCACCGATGAGGCGGATCTCCCCGGACGGTTGAGCCGTGTTCACCGGCATTGTCGAGGAACTCGGGGAGTTGCTCAGCCGGCGCGAGCGGCCCGATGCGGCGTGCTTCGCCATCAGCGCCCCGTTGACCAGCTCTGATGCCCGGGCCGGTGACTCGATTTCGGTGAACGGCGTATGCCTGACCGTGGTCGACGTCCAGGGTGGGGAATTCAGCGCCGATGTGATCGGTGAGACGCTGCGCCGCTCAAGCCTAGGCACGGCACGGTCTGGCGATCGGTTGAATCTGGAACGAGCGGCGAAGCTGGGCGACCGGCTCGGCGGCCACCTGGTGCAGGGTCACGTCGACGGCACCGGGACCGTGCTGTCCCGCACGGCACCGCAGGACGGGGCACCCTGGGAGCTGATCCGGATCGGGATACCCCCGGAACTGGCTCGCTACGTGGTGGAGAAGGGTTCCATCGCCGTGGACGGGGTGTCGCTGACCGTTATCGAAGTGGGCGGCGACGAGTTCTCCGTGGGACTTATCCCGACCACGCAGCAGCTGACCACGCTAGGCCGGCGGCGCCCCGGCGAGCTGGTGAACCTCGAGGTCGACATCATCGCCAAATATGTCGAGCGAATGATGTCGGGCTACTTGCCTTCTTAGCAGGAGGACAAATAGTGATCATTTGACTCCGACCTAGGCAAGTATGCCGCTCTCGGTCAACATATCGGGTCTCGGGCCGGGAGTTCGTTGACCACCGAGACGAGGCCCTGGTGCGCCTCATGCTCGAAACCGCTACCCGAGCCGACTTCCGCTCCTGTTGTCAGCCTCTAACTATCCTCATGCTAGCCGCAGAAACGTACGCTGTCTAGGTTAGGATGTGGCTTATTTGAGGCACAGATGACATAGCAGCGAGGGGTCAGCCACCATCGACGGCTCAGCCGATACCTAACCGAGAGGCGTGTGATGAAGCTGCGACTGCTCGCGAAAGACGAAAGCTCGGGCAAGGCGGGTTGCCTCTCGGTCTACCTGGCCGAGGACGGCTCTCGTCGTGCAGGGGCATCTACTCGACGCGGACACACAGGGCAATCTGCTCAACGTGCTGCCGGGCGAGGGAGCGGTACGTATCGACCCGACGATCGTGCGCGCGGCGCTTAACCGGATGTGACCACCGGCTGTCAGCCTCCCGGCGTCAAGGCGCTGGTGGCCGCGCTGCGCACCTTCCGCTACTCGGTGTTCCGGCTGGAAACCTTGCAGGCGTACGCGGACCCCGTAGAGGCCCACAGCATTGCCGCCTTCCGCCGCGGTGACCCCGAGCGGCCAGCCGACCCTGCCGAGGACGAATGGACCGCCATGTTGCGCGAGCACCGGGACGCAGGCCGTGTGCAGCAACGGGTGCACGTCGTCACGGAGCCGATCAGCGACTATGTGCGCTACGAGCTGTGCTGGGAGTACGGACCGCACGCCGCTGCGGGCGAGGACATCCGCATCATTCCGGTGACCGGCGCCTGGCCCGCCGACGTGCCCAGCTTCGACTTCACCCTGGTTGACTCTCGGCTGCTGTTCCGCTTGAGCTATGGCCCCTCGGGAGCGTTGCTCAGTGTCGAGCTGGTGAGTGATCCGGCGAACATTGCGGCGGCCTGTGCTGCCCGTGACGCTGCGCTACACCACGCCGTGCCCTGGTCCGAGTACATAGCTCGGTATCCCGAGTTGGTGCGTCGGCTGCCCGAGGGGGTCCGGTCATGAGCCGGCGCAACATCAGCCCGCAGCGCGCCCGACTTGGCGACCGATTGCGGGAACTGCGCGCGGCGCGATATCGCTCCGGTGCCGCCATGGCACGTGCCCTCGGCTGGCAGCAGACGCGGGTATCCAAGCTCCAACTTGGCGTGCAGTTGCCCAGTGAAGAGGACCTCGACGCGTGGGTTATGGCCACCGGTGCAGGCCCGGATACGCGGGCCGAGCTGGGCGAGCTGCTCACGCAGGCACGCATCGACCACCGGGCATGGAGCGACGATTACCGCTCGGGCAATATCGCGGCAAGCCAGGCACAGATCGGCGAGCTTGAGGCCGAGGCAGCCGTTATCCGGGAATATCAACCGTCGATGCTGCCCAGCATCGTGCAGACCGTCGCCTACGCCCGAGAGATGCTGACGGCGCCCGGTGGCCCGGTGCTGGTGGGTGCAACTGCCGACGCCGTTGAGGCGCTGATAGCCGAGCGGGTCAAGCGGCAAGCTCTGCTCTACGAGCCACGCCGGCAGGTGCGGATAGTCCTCGGACAAGCTGCGCTCACGGTCCATTTCGGCTCGGTGGACACGTTGATAGGCCAGCTTGACCGGCTGGTTGTGCTTTCGGGGCTACCGGCGCTTGACCTGCGCATGCTGCCCGCCGCGGCCCCGTCGCCGATCCTGCCGTTGAGCGGATTCAGCATCCATGACGCTGACACGCTGTGGTGGGAAACGCTGACGCACGAGACTCGATCTACCGACCTCGAGGAGATCCGGGTCCATACGCGGGTATTCGAGCTGGCCCGCGAGGCGGCCGCAGCAGGGCCGGACGCCATCGCCCTCATTCAGCGCGTGGCCGCCAGCCTTCGGGAGCACTCGACTGTCACTTGTTAAGTGGATCTTGGCGTGGGCTCAAACATATTGCAGCCCTAGCCGCTGCGCAGCTGGCAGGCTTTATCGCGGTTAGCATGCCGCGCAGGTCGCGCACATTCGCCAAGTAAGTCGGGCGCATGGTGTCGAGTTATCTTTCCTCTGAGCTACACAAACGCTGATCGATAGCTCGGCCGTCATCCGAATGCCGCTGAGGCGCGCAAAGCATGTGTATATGCACACACCTAAATCTGTCTAGATCGACTAATTATGTGTATGGCAATTGCCAGTGTTCGAGCCCGAACATCACGTAAAGCAGCCCGCAGCGCGCGGGATACCCCGCGGCCTTTCCGCATCCAGCAGGCGCATCGCCGCGGCGAGTTTAGGGCTCACCCGACGGCCTGCCGCAACGCCTCAGCGAGTTCTGCGGCTTGCTCGCGCGACAGCGCAGCCCCGGTGTCCAGTGCGGCGTGAAACAGCACCTCGATCCGATCGCCGACCCGGCGCACCAGGATGGTGCAGGCGCCGCCGCCGTAC
>JBHELN010000186.1:0-2823 GCA_046263115.1 Pseudonocardiaceae bacterium
CGCCTCCACCCAGGCGTGGGCGTCCTCGGTGGTGATCAACCGGGAGTCGCCCATCATGGTGCCGGGGGTGAAGCCGACTGCCACCCGGGCTGGCACGTGCTGCGTTCGCAACATGATCGCCATCGCCGAGGCGAACTGCTCGCAGTAGCCCCGGTGGCCGGTGAACAGGAAATCCACCAATGCGTCCCCGCTGGTGCCCGGTGTGGTGCGCAGGTCGTATCTGAATCCGTTGCTGGGCTCGGTGAACCAGCGGTTGAGCGCAACAGTGGCGTCAAATGCTGTGTGCGTGCCTGCGGTGACGCGCGCTGCGAGCTGGACTACACGCCGATTCACCCCGCCGGTATCGAGGTAGCGCGGATCGGCGCCGGCGAAGGCAGGGCCGCCGCCGGGGCCGGCCGCCCGCAGCAACTGGGGATCGGCCCGGGGCAGCACGCCCAGTTCGGTGTAGGGCTCCGCGCGCTGGCGGCGGTCGGAGAAGACGGTGATCGCGTTCGGGTCATAGCTCCAGCTCGGGCTGATGCCGCCCAACGCCAGCGGGTAGCCAAAGGACGGCAACCAGCTGTCCGTGTAATTGATCGGCACGATCTGAACCTCGAGTGTGGAGCCCGATACCGGAGTGACCACTCCAGCCGGCAGCGGGAGCCGCTCGGTTGCCTCGTCAGCTGCCGGGACTGCCGGGTCCAGCGCACCTTGTTGCCAGCCCACCCCGTTGACGAACCGGCTCAGCGTCAAGGCCCGAAGGTAAGCGCGCTGACCCAGCCCATGGACGCGTAACAGCGGCACAGCTTGTTCGGTTGACAGCTGCCCGCGCAGTGAGGTGAAGGGATTCAGCCCGATGCCAATGACCGGTCCCTGAGCGCGGGTTTGGATCGCCCGGCCGGTTCCCACCTCTGTCGCCGTCATTCCGATGAACAACGCCACCGCAACCGCGCCGGCGGTGACCGCGCCCGCTGCGATGACCGGCCGGCCATAGCCGAGCCTGCCAGAGGCAACTCTGTCAGAGACAACAGTGGCGCCCCAGGCGCCCTGCCGGCGCTGGGTGTCGACGCCGAGCAGCAGCGCGAAACCCACGGCACCCAGCGCGAAAGTCCACCAGGGAAGCATCCGATCCGACACCACGGCAGGCACGATGATCACGCACAACAGCACCAGCCCGGCGCAGGCTGGCGCAGCAAGTGATACGGCCAACAAATCGACCACAACGGCCACCAGCCCGACGGCCACCACGACCAGGCACAGCAGTTCGGTGCTCTCCGGCAGCGGAGGTAGGCCAACCCGGATCTGCTGGGCCGCCCCGGCCAACACGCCGCCCAGTTGCGCCCTGCTGGCCGGACCAGGCACCACGAGCAGCCAGCCGCTGGTGGTGAATACCGCGGTGACCAGCGCCATGAGGGCGACGAGCTGACCGGCCGCGATCACGATTGAGGGCATCCGCAGCCGGCGCAGCAGCACTCCGGCAACGACCACGACGGCGATACTCAGCACGAGGTAGCTCCACCACCGCGGGCCCGCGAGCACCCCCGTCAACGATGTTGCAGCGAGCGCGAGCGCCAGCCCGGCGACTTCGGCGACTATGGCCGGCAGCGCACGGCCGGCCCACCCGGTCACCGTGGCACCTGAAGCGTGCTGCGGGAATTGACGCACAGCTGGTTCCACACCGCCGATGGCGATTGGTGCGGCCCGGCCACCACGACCGACCAACCTGCCGCGATGAGGTGCCGGGCGGCCTTTGCCGGATCGGGGGCGAGCTTGCTGTCGCTGTCGGTGGCCCACGCGGCAACGTCGAGCAGCACTGCGTGGCCGCGCGCGCTGCGAAGGTGGTGAACCAGCAGCTGCTCGACAGCGGCCGGGCCGAGGGCCCCCAAGATCGCGACGACGTCCTGGCTGCCGGCCGTCACCGGGATATCGATCAGATCCCGCTGATTGGTTGCGCAGAGTGCGGCGAGCGCATCGAGGGCGGTATCGGTCTGATAGTCAGCGCCGCCGCCCGCGCCCGCGAGCACGGCGCCGTCCACGGTGCCCAGCCGCAGCCGCGTACCGCGCTGACGCAGATGGACGTACACGCTGGCGGCCAGCGACACCGCGTACTCCAGGCTTGAGGTGTGGCCGGCGCCGCGGTGTGCTGCGTTGCGGTGGTCCAGCAGCACCGTGATCCCACCGCGTTGGGCCCACTCCTCGACCCGGACCATCAGCTCATCGCGCCGGGCGGTCGTGCGCCAGTGCACTCGGCGCAGGTCATCGCCTTGCTGGTAGCTGCGCACCACCACGGCGTCCGGATCCGGGCCTGCACCGGCCGCTGCGTCGCCCGCCGTGCCGACACCGAACTCGCCGCCGGCGGGCAATCCGACCAGCGGCAGCACGGCGGGCAGCACCACCAGCCGATTGGTTCCGGCGAGCGTGCGGTGGCACTGGGCCAGCCCGAGTGGATCGGTGATACGACCGATCAGTGGGCCCAGCGAGTGCACCGCGCGCTCCATCGGATGCAGTGAATACACCATCTGCACCTCACGTTGCGGCGGCAGCTGCGCCACGACAGCCCGGCGGGGGCCGCCCAGCGCGCGGGGGACCACGTCGGCAAGCAACAGCCGGCCGCTCCAGCGTCCGGCGCCCCGCAGTGTCAGGTGTACCTGGCAGTCGCCGCCGACTGACGTCCGCGATGGCATCACCTCTCGCTCCATCTGCAGCCCGATCCGTGTCCGGCTGATGACGAGGATGGCCAGTACCGGAAGCACTAGGGCGAAGGCAGCTACCCGCAGCAGGTCCCGTTCGTCGACTAGCACCGCGCACAACGCCAGCCCCGCTCCGGCGGCGAGCAGACCCCAG
>JBHELN010000187.1:0-3106 GCA_046263115.1 Pseudonocardiaceae bacterium
ACTCAGATTGATCACCACTGAGGATGCCCACGCCTGGGTGGAGGCATGGTTCCCGGGCGCCGGGTGGCTGCCGTTCGACCCGACTCCACTATCCGGTGTGCGCACCGTGCCACCCATCTATGCCACCGGTCCCACTCCGCCCAGCGGCTTGGCGCTGCCGCCCAGGCCACCCCCCGTCACCGCTTCGGCGCCGGCGCCGAGCCACCCGCTCGCCGCGGCGGGGCCGCAGTCGCTGCCGACCCGTACCACGCCCGGTTCCGCTGTCAGACTCGGCCTGACCGTAGCCGGGCTGCTGGGATTCGGCGTGCTGATGGGTCTCGCCCCCCTGGGCGTACGCGAGGGTCACCGCCGGTGGCGGATGCATCTGGTTGGCGCCGGCGGCCCGCGGGCAGTGTCGGCCGCGTGGCAGGAGGTGTTGGCCGAGTCCGCAGACCGCAGGGTGGTGCCTCCCGTCGGCGAGACGGTGCGGGCGGCAGCACAACGATTAGTCGACGAACATGGCCTGGATGAGGCCGGTCAAGCCGGGCTGCGCATCCTGGTCGATGCGGTCGAGCGAACCTGGTACTCCAGTGCACTCGACGCCGCAGCGGGCCGGCGCCGCGGCGGTCGCCGGTCTCGCGGCATGAATCGTGAACTTCTGGCTGCCATGACCGCAGTGCTCATCAGCATGGCGCAGTCCGCGCCACTGACTCGGACAGCCCGGCTCCTACCACGCTCGGTGCTGTGGCGACCCCGCGCCCGGTACCGCGACGCCCGCTAGTGCTCTTCAAAGCGGCGACGGAACCGTTGCTCCATCCGCTGGGCTAGCGTGCTGCGGCTCTGGCCGGGGGACGAACGATCCGCCGATCCCGTACGCCTGCCATCGCTGGACGGACGGCGAGAAAAGATGGCCACGATGGCACCGGCGAACATCACCAAGAAACCGACAACACTAATAACGGGGACCCCGACCAGACGGTAGGGGAGCACCACACCAGCGATGAGGAGAAGCAAGCCCAGCACAAATAACGCGATACCTTGGATTCGGCGGCGTTGCGGCAGGCTTCGCATCCGGGCGCCGCGGACGTTCGACGCGAACTTGGGGTCCTCTGCATAGAGCGCGCGCTCGATCTGGTCGAGCAGACGCTGCTCGTGCTCGGAGAGTGGCATGGCTCCTCCTCCGGCACTACCGGTTGTCGGCATAGTATCCGACCCCGACGGTACCTGTAGCTACCAGACAGCCACCGTGGGCTCTTACCATGAGGATACGAGGCTGCGGCGGTGTCGACTAGCCGATCTCGTTACCCGATTCAGGGGAGAGCTGGGATCGCCCGCCACCGGCAGGCCCGGGGATGTCCAGCAAGGTCGCCGGCCGTACGGCGGCGCTGCCGAACCGTGACCGAGCAGCGTCTGCGGCACGTTCAGCGTCCGACCAGTGCGCGCGCGATCCCGCGCCGGCAGCGCCATCGAAGGAGAGCTGCTCAGCCACGGCACCACGGCTCAGCTGGTCAATCCGCACGCCCAACAACCGGACCAGCATCCCTGGAGGCAGGTGTGCGTCCAACAGCTCGGCGGCCACTGCGTAGACCGTATGCGTCGAGTCCGTCGGATCGGCCAGGGTGCGCGACCGGCTGATGGTGGTGAAGTCGGGGTGGCGGATCTTCAGCGCGATGGTGCGGCCCCGCAGGCCGCGGCGGCGTAACGCGGCCGTGGCCCGTTCGACCAGCCGCAGCAGCTCGCGCCGCAAGGCAGTCCGGTCAGCCTCGTCGCGGGCGAAGGTCTGCTCTGCTCCCACCGACTTCTCCGGCACGTTCGGTACTACCCGCCGGTCGTCTCGGCCGTTGGCGAGTTCGTGAAGGTGATGGGCACCGGCGGCACCCACGGCGCGCCGCAACGCGGGCAGCGACATACCAGCCACGTCGGCCACCGTGGTGCACCCCAGCCGGCGCAGCACCTGTGCGGTGCGTTGGCCCACCCCCCATAACGCAGACAGCGGCAAGGGGTGCAGGAACTCCAGCACCCCGTCTGCAGGCACTACCAGCAGTCCATCCGGTTTGGACAGCCCGGAGGCGAGCTTGGCGAGGAACTTGCTCGGCGCCACCCCCACCGAGCAGGTCACCCGGTGGGCGTCGAAGACCTGCCCGCGGATCCATTCCCCGATACCGGCAGGGCTCATGCCTAACCTGCGCACCGATCCCCCGACGTCGAGAAACGCCTCGTCCAGGCTCAGCGGCTCGACCAGTGGGGTGATCTCGCGGAACAGCGCCATGACGCCCTGCGACACCTCCGCGTAGCGGGGGAAATGCGGTGGCACGAACTCCGCTTGCGGGCACAACCGGCGGGCGTGGGCCACCGGCATCGCCGAGCGGACCCCGAAGGCACGAGCCTGGTAACTCGCCGACAGCACGACGCCGCGGTCCCCGGTGGGACTGCCACCCGCCACCACCACCGGGCGCCCAGCCAGCTCAGGGCGTTGGCGGACTTCGACAGAGGCGTAGAAGGCATCCATGTCGATGTGCAGCACAGGGCAGCCGGCGTCGTTACCGTGATCGGCACGGCTAGCTCCGGTGCGGATGTCCCGCGGCACTCGGGTGCCGGACCGCGGCAGATCGGCACTACGTCCCAACTAACCCTCCACGATCGAACGCACGTTCGAGGCCTCAGGCTATCGGAGAGCAGGCCGCCGGGCCAGCGCGTGCAACCGGGTGGCGATATCACGCAGCGGAGCCCGACCGGCCGCATACAGCTCGAGCTCGGCAAGAGCCTCGGTGGCTCCCGGATTGGCTTCCAGTACGCCGCCCGGTACCAGGTCGGCAACCACTCCCTCGCCCTGCACCAGCTCGATGCTCAACCCGCTGGCGTGCACCAGCGCGACGAGACCATCGGTGTCAAAACGGCGCAACACCGGATCTGGCGAACCGAGCCGACCATGCGGATCGTCGAGTAACCGGCGCGCCTCCGCCAGCCGCCCGGCCAGCGCGCGGACCAGCACCGCCGCGTACCGGTTGGCCACCAGGACCGATACCGCGCCGCCGGGCGCGGTGGCATCGGCCAGCGCCTGCATCGTCGCGGCGGGGTCCTCGACGACCTCGAGCACGCCGTGGCCGAGCACGAGATCGGCGTGCCC
>JBHELN010000188.1:0-9046 GCA_046263115.1 Pseudonocardiaceae bacterium
ACCCCGGCCGCTGTTCGACTACTTCACCCAGCTGTTTGCGCAGGTCACCAACCCGCCGCTGGACGCGATCCGGGAAGAGCTGGTGACCTCGCTGCAGGCGCAGCTCGGTGCTCACCCCAACCTGCTGGTCGCCGACGAGGATTCCTGCCGGCGGATCGTGCTGCCGTTCCCGGTGCTGGACAACGATGAGCTCGCCAAGATCGTGCACATCAACGATGACGGCGAGTGGCCGGAATACGGGACCCACACCGTCAAGGGCCTGTATGACGTCCACGGTGGCGGCCCCGCGCTGGTGATGCGGATCAATGAAATCTGCGTCGAGGTCTCTGCCGCTGTCACCGGCGGGACACGACTGATCGTGCTGTCCGGTCGGGGCGTTGATGCAGACCACGCGTCGATCCCGTCGCTGCTGCTCACCGGCGCGGTGCACCACCATCTGGTGCGCGAGAAGACCCGCACCCAGGTGGGCCTGATCGTCGAAGCGGCCGACGCCCGCGAGGTGCACCACCTCGCGCTGCTGATCGGCTACGGCGCTGCGGCCGTCAACCCGTACCTGGCGATGGCCACCGTGGAGGACATCGCCGAGCGGGGGCTGCTGGGCGACATCGACGGCAAGACCGCCACCCGTAACCTGATCAAGGCGCTGGGCAAGGGCGTGCGCAAGACGATGTCCAAGATGGGCGTGTCCACGGTGGCCTCCTACACCGGCGCGCAGATCTTCGAGGCGATCGGTCTGGGGCCGGAGGTCATCGACTCCTGCTTCACCGGAACCACCTCCCGGCTCGGTGGAGTCGGATTCGACACGCTGGCCGAGGAAGTGGCGCGCTGGCACGGCCTCGCCTTCCCACGCGACGGGGTGCACGCCCCGCACCGGGAGCTGGCCATCGGCGGGGACTACCAGTGGCGCCGCGAGGGCGAGGCGCACGTGTTCAGCCCGCAGACGGTGTTCAAGCTGCAGCACTCCACCCGGACCGGCCGCTACGAGATCTTCAAGGAGTACACCCGGCTGGTCGACGACCAGTCGCAGCGGCTGATGACCCTGCGCGGGCTGTTCACCTTCCGGGAAGGCCTGCGCCCGCCGGTGCCGATTGACGAGGTTGAAGCAGTAACGTCCATCGTCAAGCGGTTCGCGACCGGGGCCATCTCCTATGGCTCCATCTCCAAGGAGATGCACGAGGTGCTGGCCATCGCGATGAACCGGCTGGGCGGTAAGTCCAACACCGGGGAGGGCGGCGAGGACGCCGACCGCTACACCCCCGATTCCAACGGGGACCTGCGCCGCTCAGCGATCAAGCAGGTGGCTTCCGGGCGATTCGGGGTCACCAGCGAGTACCTGGTGAACGCCGACGATCTGCAGATCAAGATCTCGCAGGGCGCCAAGCCCGGTGAAGGCGGTCAGCTGCCCGGCACCAAGGTGTACCCGTGGATCGCCAAGACCCGGTACTCCACGCCGGGGGTGGGGCTGATCTCACCGCCGCCGCACCACGACATCTACTCGATCGAAGACATCAAGCAGCTCATCCACGACTTGAAAAACGCCAACCCGCGGGCTCGGGTGCACGTCAAGCTGGTCAGCGAGGTCGGGGTCGGCACAGTGGCCGCCGGGGTGGCCAAGGCGTACTCCGACGTGGTGCTGATCTCCGGGCACGACGGCGGCACCGGGGCCTCGCCGCTGTCGTCGATCAAGCACGCCGGCACCCCGTGGGAGCTGGGTCTGGCCGAGACCCAGCAGACGCTGATCGCCAACAAGCTGCGCGATCGGATAGTGGTGCAGACCGACGGCCAGCTCAAGACCGGCCGCGACGTCATGATCGCCGCGCTGCTGGGCGCCGAAGAGTACGGCTTCGCCACCGCCCCACTGGTGGTCTCGGGCTGCATCATGATGCGGGTCTGCCACCTCGACACCTGCCCGGTTGGGGTGGCCACCCAGAACCCGGTGCTGCGAGCGAAGTTCACCGGCAAGGCGGAGTTCGTCGTCAACTTCTTCGAGTTCATCGCTCAGGAGGTGCGCGAGTACCTGGCCGCGCTGGGGTTCCGCAGCCTGGAAGAGGCCATCGGCCGTACCGAAATGCTGGATACCCGCCCGGCGATCGACCACTGGAAGGCTGCCGGGCTGGACCTGTCGCCCATCCTGCATGTGCCATCCGAGGTCGACTCGGACACCCCGCGGCACCGGATCAGGGAACAGGACCACGGGCTGGACAAGGCGCTGGACAACACCCTCATCGCGCTGGCCGAGGGAGCACTGGCCGATGGCTCACCGGTGCACCTGGACCTACCGGTGCGCAATGTCAACCGCACGGTGGGCACCATGCTGGGGTACGAGCTGACCCGGCGCTGGGGTGGCGAGGGGCTGCCCGACAACACCATCGACATCACCCTGACCGGATCGGCCGGCCAGTCGTTCGGGGCCTTCCTGCCCCGCGGGATCACGTTGAGGCTGGTCGGCGACGCGAACGACTACGTCGGCAAGGGGCTGTCCGGCGGCCGGATCACCGTTCGCCCGCACCACGACGCCCCGTTCGTCGCGGAGCACAACATCATCGCCGGCAATGTGATTCTCTACGGCGCGACCAGCGGTGAGCTGTTCCTGCGCGGGATCGTCGGGGAACGGTTCTGCGTGCGCAACTCCGGCGCGCTGGCCGTCGTCGAGGGCGTCGGGGACCACGGCTGCGAGTACATGACCGGCGGCCAGGTGGTGGTGCTCGGGACGATCGGGCGCAACTTCGCGGCCGGGATGTCCGGAGGGATCGCCTACGTGCTGGATATGCCCACGCACAGGGTCAACTCAGAGATGGTCGATCTGGACCCGCTGACCGACGAGGACCGAGCGTTCTTGGCTGACGTGGTGGCGCGACACCACGCCGAAACCGGATCTGCGGTCGCGCACGCGCTGCTGGCTGACTGGGATGCCGCGGTGGACCGGTTCGGCAAGGTCATGCCCAAGGATTTCAAGCGGGTGCTGGCCGCCCAAGCGGCGGCGCAGCGCGACGGCCGGGACGTCAACGAGGCGATTATGGAAGCCGCCCATGGCTGATCCGAAAGGTTTTATGCGCACTTCGCGGCAGAACCCGCCGCGGCGGCCGGTTGAGCTGCGGTTACGGGATTGGCGTGAGGTCTATGAGGAGATGGACCGCGGCGCACTGGAGGCGCAAGCCGGCCGGTGCATGAACTGCGGGATCCCGTTCTGCCATCTGGGTTGCCCGCTGGCCAACCTGATCCCGGAGTGGAACGACCTGGTGTGGCGCCAGGACTGGGCCGATGCCATCGAGCGGTTGCACGCGACCAACAATTTCCCCGAGTTCACCGGGACGTTGTGCCCGGCGCCGTGCGAGTCGGCCTGCGTGCTGGCCATCAACGACGACGCGGTGACCATCAAGCAGGTCGAGCTAGAGATCATCGACCGGGCCTGGGACGAGGGCTGGGTGCGCCCGGTCAAGCCCGAACTCCGCACCGGCAAGAAGGTCGCAGTGGTCGGGTCCGGCCCGGCGGGGTTGGCCGCGGCCCAGCAGCTGACCCGGGTAGGGCACGACGTGGTGCTCTACGAGCGGGCGGACCGGATCGGCGGGCTGCTGCGCTACGGCATCCCCGAGTTCAAGATGGCCAAGCACCGGCTGGATCGGCGTCTGGATCAGATGCGCGCCGAGGGCACCGAATTCCGAGCCGGCGTCGATGTCGGGGTGGACGTCGACGCCGACGAGCTGAGGGCCGGTTTCGACGCGGTGGTGCTCGCCGGTGGGGCCACCGCGTGGCGGGACCTGCCGGTACCCGGTCGCGAGCTGACCGGCATCTACCAGGCGATGGAGTACCTGCCGCCGTCGAACCGGGTACAGGAAGGCGACTTGGCCCAATCCCCGATCGACGCCGCGGGCAAACATGTGGTGATCATCGGTGGTGGCGACACCGGAGCCGACTGCCTCGGCACCGCACACCGCCAGGGCGCCGCCTCGGTGGTGCAGCTGGAGATCATGCCGCTGCCCCCGGAGCAGCGGCCGGCGCATCAGCCGTGGCCCACCTACCCGATGATCTACCGGGTCTCCTCGGCCCACGAGGAGGGCGGCGAGCGGTTGTTCTCGGTGAGCACCCAACAGTTCCTCGGCGACGCCGACGGCCGGGTGCGGTGGCTACGGCTGGTCGAGGTGGTCTTCGAGGGCGGCAAGTTCGAACCGGTGCCGGGCAGTGAGCAGGATCTTCGCTGCGATCTGGTGCTGCTGGCGATGGGCTTCGTCGGTCCGGAGAAGGGCAAGTTGCTAGACGGGCTCGGTGTGGAGTACGACGCCCGTGGCAACGTCGCCCGCGACGAGTCGTTCATGACCAACGTGCCAGGGGTTTTCGTCGCGGGCGACATGGGCCGCGGGCAATCCTTGATCGTGTGGGCGATCGCCGAAGGCCGCTCCGCTGCCGCCGGCGTCGACCGCTACCTCACCGGCCGCGGCGTGCTGCCCGCCTGTATCGCCCCCACCGACCGGCCGGTCTCCTGATCCCTTCAACCGCAGTCTGGATGCAGACTGCGCCTTGCCCGGCCTGAGAAACCGCAGTCTGCATCCAGAACGCGGCCGGCAGTTAGAGGCTGAGGTCGGCGAGCAGGAGGGGGTGGTCGCTGCCGGCGGCGGCGGCTTCGTCAGATAGGCGTTGAACGTCGACCACCTCCAGGTCGGGGGTGGTCCAGAGGTGGTCGTTGCCGGCGCTCATGGCGGGCTGGAGGTGGTGCACCGGACCTGGGCCCAGCAGTGGGTCCGCACCCTCGGGCAGGGCCGGGCCGGCGTCGATCCCGAAAACGATCGGACCGGACACGCCGGCCAGCCACTTGGCGATCCCGGCGTGAAAGGCGCGCTGCAGCGACGCCGCGGGCTGGCCGGAGGGCTGCCGGCCGTGGAAACTGCACACCGTCAGGATGTCACCGGTAGACAACGCGGCCTGGGCCATCACTGTCCGCCACAGAAAGCCGGTTCGCACCGGCTCCCGAACGTCGAACGGCGCCCCGTCCAGCACTCCGGAATCGATCAGCGCCGTGGTCGGACCACCCAGAATGGCGCAACCCAGCCTGAACTCGCTGGCCCGCGGATTGCACAGATCGGTGGACAGCGCGCCCCAGGCGAAGTGCCTGGTCTTGCGATGCATCCGTTCATGCGCCGACGGGTGCGGCATCAGCGCGCGGTACACCGGGCGGCCGATCTCCTGAAGCAACGCGAGGTCGGGCTGTAGCCGGCGCAGCAGGTCGACTTTGACGTCCAGGAGACCAGTAGGTCGGGAATCGACGTTCCAGGTCACCACCCGGATGCGAACCGCCACTACCGCTCCGCACCCGGAGCGCGGTGCTCCGCGACCCGATAGATTTCAGGCACGAATCCCCACACCGACCCCAACCGACCCAGCTCGAAGTCCTCGCTCGCGCGCTTGCGGTAAGACGCCTCGAGGATCGCCTTCTCGTCGACTCCCTGGGTGATCGCCAGGCACGGCGGCCGGTAGGCGCAGCCCGAGCAGTTCTCCCAGGATGCATTGGGGTAGATCCGCACCGACGGATCGGTCATGTCCTGCATCTCCAGCGCCACCGCAGTGCCGTGCCGGGCGATTTCCAGCTCGGTCCTGGGCAGGTGTGTGCGGCGAAACGTTTCGGTGCTGCGCTGCGTGGTGATCCCACCTGGTCCCGGCATCGCGCGGACTTTCACCGCGGGCTTGTCCGAGCTGGGCTCGGCCACGCGGATCTCGTTGTAGATGGTGCCCTCCAGCTTGGCGAGGAAGGCCAGCTGCCAGGCCCAGCTGCGGGTAAGGGCCTGCTGGTCAAGCCGCAGTTGGTCGAGCTCCGGCCACTGCGAGCCGGTGACGATCCGGTGCTCGACAAGCCAGTACAACTCGTGGTCGTCGATGACCGACAGGTCGATGCGGACCCGGTACTGCAGCGGCCGGCCCTCTGGGGTGATCAGCCCGCTCTCGGGATTGGCCGGGTCGGGCATGTTGATGTCGAATTGCGAGCGGACTCCGATCGTGGTGAACCGGTCGACCTCTGGGGCCCAGTCGAAGTAGCGCCGCAGGATGCCAGTTCCCAACTCCAGGTGCTGATCCCAGTCCTGGACCTGCTCCGCGGACAACTCACGGATCTGCGTATAGGCGTTGCGCTGCCTGCGCATCGACTTCTCGAAACCGGCGATGGCCAGCGGGCGCACGATTGCCCGGTTCCAGTCCCACATGCCGGGGAAGTAGTAGACGTCCAGCGCATCGTGGATCGCTTCGCCGAAGTTGAACACCTGCGCCGGCTCGATCGGCTCGTAATCTCGACGCTCCCGAGCCCCGAGGTCCCAGGCGCGCCGGCACCGCCGGAACAGCGCGCTCTCCCACGGTCGAGCCACATAATTCACGCTCACGGCCACCTCCTGCCGCCCCTGCGATCCCGAGAGTACCGCGGACTCTCACCGCATTCTGGATGCAGACTGCACTTTTCAGGCCCCGAATAACCGCAGTCTGCTTCCAGACTGCGTGAGGGTGAGGCTCAGCGGAGGCCTAGGTGGCGGGCGATCAGGAGGCGTTGGATCTCGCTGGTGCCTTCGCCGATCTCGAGGACTTTGGCGTCCCGGTAGAAGCGGGCCACCGGGTAGTCGTTCATGAAGCCGTAGCCCCCGAAGACCTGGGTAGCGTCCCGGGCGTTGTCCACCGCGGCGTTGGAGGAGACCAGCTTGGCGATGGCAGCCTCTTTCTTGAACGGCCGGCCGCGCAGCATCCTCGCCGCGGCGTGGTAGTAGGCCAGCCGGGCGGTGTGCGCGCGGGCCTCCATATCGGCGATCTTGAACTGGATCGCCTGGTAGCTGCCGATGGCGTGGCCGAAGGCATGCCGCTGGCGGGCGTAGGACACGCACTCGTCGATGCAACCCTGGGCCAGGCCGACGCCCAGCGCGGCGATCGCGATCCGACCCTCGTCGAGAATGGACAGGAACTGCGCATACCCGCGGCCGCGCTCACCGAGCAGGTTGCCCACCGGTACCCGGCAGTCGTCGAAGAACAGCTCACGGGTATCCGAGCACTTCCAGCCGACCTTGGAGTAGTTCTTCGAGACGGATAAGCCCGGATGCCGGGCCGGAATCATGATGGCGGAGATCTCTTTGCGACCCCCGCTGACGCCGGTGATCGCAGTGACGGTGACCAAAGACGTGATGTCGGTACCCGAATTGGTGATGAAGGCCTTGGATCCGTTGATCACCCACTCGTCGCCGTCGCACCGCGCGGTGGTACGGGTGGCGCCGGCATCGGATCCACCGCCGGGTTCGGTGAGCCCGAAAGCGCCCAGCCGCCGGCCGGTGCACAGGTCCGGCAGCCAGTACTGCTTCTGCTCCTCGGTACCGAACCGGAAGATCGGCATCGCGCCCAGCGACACGCTGTCCTCCAGGGTGATCGCTACCGACGAGTCCACCCGGGCCAGTTCCTCCAACGCCAGGCACAGCGCGAAGTAGTCACCGCCCATCCCGCCGTAGCGCTCCGGGAACGGCAGCCCGAACAGCCCCATCTCCCCCATCTTGGCCACCAGCGCATACGGGAAGGCGCCATGCTCGTACAGGTCGGCGATCACCGGCGCCACTTCCTTGCGGGCGAAGTCCTCCACAGTGGCGCGCAGCGCCGCATGCTCGGTATCCAATTCCACCGGTGTGTCGTCCCTTCATGCCCCGCGTGTCGCGTCCGTGTGCACAGTGTGTCGTCCGCTGCTGCTCGCCGGGTCGACCACGGCAACCACCGCGTCGCGCTCGACGGTGCCCCCGGGGCGCGCGTGCAGCTCGCGTACCACCCCCTCGATCGGCGCGGTGAGCACGTGCTCCATCTTCATCGCCTCGAGCACGACCAACCGGGCACCCACGCTGACCGGCTGGCCCTCAACGACGTCGACCACGGTGACGGTGCCGGGCATCGGCGCGCGGACAGCCCCGTCCGCGACGGGATCGGTGGGCCGCGCGGCGTCCAGCTGCGGCTGCTCGCGCAACTCCCAGCTATCCCCATCGCGGCCCAGCCACACCACCGACCCATCAGCCGCGCAGGTGTAGCGGCGGGTGATCCCATCCAAAGTGACGGCGAGGTCCTCGCCATCCCACCGCACCGACGCCCGCTGCGCGCTGCCCCCAGCCCCGCCCACTACGACCTCTGCGTCGGCGGCTCGACCCCGGGTCCGGACCTCAACCGGATCCTGCCCACCGGCTTGCACCTGCGAGCGGGTCCACGCCGGCTCGCCGAGGCGCCACCCGCCGGGCAGCGCGAAGGGATCCACCACCGGCCCGGTGGGCTCCAACGCCAGCAGCGCGCGCAGCGCCGCCACGGCGAGCACGTCGTGCGGAACTGGCCCCCGCGCTGCGCTGAGCCGCTCCACCAGCCCGGTGTCCAGCATGCCGGCCCGCACGTCGGGGGCAGCGAGTAGCGAGCGCAGTAACGACACGTTGGTCCCGACGCCGAGGATGCTGGTGGTCGCCAGCGCGGCGTCCAGCCGGCGCAGCGCGGTGTCCCGATCCGGTCCGTGCCCGATGACCTTGGCCAGCAGCGGGTCATAGTGGGTGCTCACCTGCTCACCCACCAGCAACCCGGAGTCCACTCGAAGGCCTGGTCCGGCGGCGGGTTCGCGCAACAACAGAACGCGCCCGCCGGTGGGCAGGAAGTCACCCGCGGGGTCCTCGGCGTAAACCCGCGCCTCGACGGCATGCCCATCGACCCGAACGTCGTCCTGCGTGAAGTCCAGCGGCTGCCCAGCAGCAACCAGCAGCTGCCACTCGACCAGATCCAGCCCGGTGACCAGCTCGGTGACCGGGTGTTCCACCTGCAGCCGGGTGTTCATCTCCAGGAAGAAGAACCGATCTGGCGTAGCAGCCGGCACCAGGAATTCCACCGTACCCACGCCGGTGTACCCCACGGCCCGGGCAACGGCTACCGCGCACTCACCCATCCGGGCCCGGGTCGCGGCATCCAGCAGCACCGAGGGAGCCTCCTCGACGATCTTCTGATGCCGCCGCTGCAGGCTGCACTCGCGCTCCCCGAGGTGCACCACGTTGCCCCGCGCGTCGGCCAGCAGCTGGATCTC
>JBHELN010000189.1:0-3066 GCA_046263115.1 Pseudonocardiaceae bacterium
GTGGACAACGGCTCGACCGACGGCACAGTTCGGGCGGTGCGCGAGCAGTTCACCGGGACCGTCGTGCTCGCGTTGCCGGGTAACTATGGTGCCCCCGCACGCAACCTCGGCGTAATTGTGGCGCGTACGCCCTACGTCGCCTTCAGTGACGACGACTCATGGTGGGCTCCGGGAGCGTTGCAGCGCGCAGCGGCCGTACTGGACAGCCACCCGAGTCTGGGCTTGGTGGCGGCTCGGACTCTTGTCGGCCCGGCGGAGCGTCCCGACCCCGTCACCCCCCTGATGGCGCACAGCCCGCTTCCCCGCTCCCCGGACGCCCCCGGTCCGTCCGTGCTCGGTTTCCTGGCGTGCTCGGCGGTGCTTCGCAGGCGTGCTTTCTGTGAGGTCGGTGGTTTCAGCAGCGTGTTGTTCTTCGTGGGGGAGGAGCGGCTGTTGTGCTACGACCTGGCCACGGCCGGATGGGATCGGGCATACCTGCACGACGTCGTAGCCCACCACCACCCCTCCGGGAACCGGCCCGATCCGCAGCGTCGCCGGGCGGCCGAGCTGCGCAACGCCCTGCTGACCGCGGTCCTGCGCAGGCCGCGGTCGGTAGCCTTAGCCGCCACGGCAGGACTCGTCCGGCAGTCGATGCGGGACGTGGCCGCTCGCACCGCGTTACGTGAGGCATTCGTCCGCCTGCCGGAGGCGCTGCGGCGGCGTGCTGTCCTGCCTCCTGCCGTGGAGGAGCAGGTCCGCATGCTCGAAGACGGTGTACGGTGACCGGCGACCGGGTCACCGTGGTGATTATCACTCGAAACCGCAAGGCGGAGCTGTTACGCACCTTGGAGCGCATGACGGCACTGCCGGACCAGGCTCCTGTGGTGGTCGTCGACAACGGCTCCACAGACCACACCGCCGAGGCTGTCACCGAGCGCTTCGGTCAGGTAACGCTGCTGCGTAGCGAACATAACCTCGGCGCGCAGGGCCGCAACCTGGCGGTTGGAGACATTGACACGCGTTATGTCGCGTTCTGTGACGACGACACCCGGTGGCGGCCCGGAGCGCTGACCCGCGCGGCCGACGTGCTCGACGCGCATCCGGAGCTGGCCTCCGTGACCGGCCGGATCCTGGTAGCTCCGGCGATGACCGAGGATCCCATCACGCCCGAGTTGCGCAACTCCCCGATACCGGGGCCGGCGTGGCTGCCCGGTCCAGCTCTGCTCGGCGTTCTCGCCGGCGCGAGCATGTTCCGCGTCGCTGCGTTCCGGCAGGTCGGCGGGTTCTCGCCGCGGCTGTGGCTGGGTGGTGAGGAGGAGCTGCTCGCCCTGGATCTCGCCGCCGCCGGGTGGTGGATGTGCTGGACACCGGACGTGGTGATCGAGCATGAACCGTCGGTTTGCCGGGACCCCCGACGTCGGCGGCAGCTGGGCATCCGCAACACGTTGTGGACCGCGTGGCTGCGCCGTCCGTTACCGAGCGCGCTACGCCGGACTGGCACAATGCTGCGCTCGGTACCTTGGGACTGGGCAAGCTTGATGGCCTTCGCCGAGGCGCTAGGGGGGCTGGCCTGGGTGGTGCGGGAGCGTCGGGTGGTGCCGCCGGACGTGGAGCACGGGCTGCAGCTGCTAGAGGAGCCGCAACGGCACTCGCCCGCTCGCCGGTATGTGGGCTGAGGCCGGTCGCGGATGTTTTGACGAGGTGTGCACGGGTAAGCCAGAGTCGGTAAGCACGTCGCTTTGGCGGACGTGGCGCGGGCTCTGAGTGATCCCCGGTGGGCGCTCTGGTCGAGGCGCTATCGATCGACAGGTAAACGCGTGGAGGTATTCTCGGATGGCTCTTGACCCAGCGGTCAACGTCGGCCGGAAGGTCTGGCGTCCGTGTTCGCATTGCTCGCATAAGGATGGTCTGTACCTGCTCGATTCGGACGCCAACCTGGTCTACGTCCAATGCCCGCAATGCCACACCTGTTGGTGGTTCGATACGGGGAATGGTGTCGGCAGGCGCCCGAAGGATGCCGGTGACATCCCGCAGTGGCCTGGCCGCTCAGCGTGACCATCGCTGAGCTTCGCGCGTTACCGCCCAGCTAAGCCAAGCTGGGCGCCTTGGCGGGCGGCCTGTCTCCGGCGGTGGCTACTGCATCTCCCGTTGCAACTGCCGTCGCTGCGTCGCCGCTTGCCGCGACCGTAGCGGGTGGCATCCGAGCGACTGGGCACAATCACCGTGCGCGGGGGGCTCGCCGCTCAACGGGATCCAGGTGGAAGGGCAGGTGCGGCTCGGCCTGGTACCAGTACGCGACTGAGGAGTAGTCATCGCTGCGTTTGTTCGCATGCCCGTGCTCGATGCTGACCCGGATGGATCGCTCGAATGGCACGGGATCTTCGATATGGAAGCGGTACAGGCTGATTTGCCCGCTCCAGTTGTCGCCACCAGGCAAGGTGATGCCGTGATACGGCGCATGGTAGGTCTGGGTCGGGCACCATGCGGTGTTGAAGTAGTCCTCGGTGCCGGTGCCGTGGAGCGCCGGCGGCCACTCCTCGCCGTCGATGAAAATCATGTCATCGCCCTCGCCGTACCAGTTCCACTCTGTTGTGTCGCGAAGGTTGTGAATGTTGAGCACACAACCGACGTAGTGGCCGCGGCCGGTCGCTTCCAGAATGGTGTAGTTCGCTTTTCCGTCGAGATTCTCTCCCGAGAGCAGAAAGTCGGCGTTGCTTTCGCTTCCCCGCTCTTTGCCTGGGCAGGGGTTGCTGCGACGCCATTGGGCGTGGAATCGTCCGATGCCGTCTTCCAGCTCGTCGAGCTCCTCATAGTCGATGTAGTAGTAGAAGAACACCGTCTCGTTCGTCAGCTCACTGGTGATCTCGAAGCGGGCGCCCGCGCCGAACGGCATGTGGAAAAAGCAGTTGAAACCCTTGCCGTCCTCAGGACTCATCTGAAGCGGGGCGGAGACGAAGTTCGTGGTGCGGCTGTGCCCGACTCCAAAGAAGTCACCGAGCGGGACGGCGATGCTGGGATGCGCTTCGCCGTCCCAGTAAGCGCGGAGCACGAGCCGCCGGAGGTAATCGGGTTCGCGCATCCACGGGT
>JBHELN010000190.1:0-3115 GCA_046263115.1 Pseudonocardiaceae bacterium
AATGTATTGATGAGTCCCAGAATGCTCGAGACGTTGACGATGCTCGAGCCGGGTTGCATGACCCTGCCGCACGCTTGGGCCATCCAGTAAGCGCCATTGAGGTTGACATCGATGACGCGGCGGAACTCATCGGGTTGTTCCTTGAGCGCCGGCACCGCCGAAGCGATCCCGGCATTATTAATCAGCACATCGACCTTGCCGAAATGGCGTAGGGCCGCGTCGACCAGAGCCGTGCACTGAGCGGGCTCCCTGACGTCAGTGGCAACGGGAAGGACCCGCCGCCCGACATCGACGACCTCTGCGCTGATCTTTTCCAGCCGGTCCGTGCGACGGGCGCCAAGCACGACGTCTGCACCGGCCTGGGCCAGCGCGACTGCAAAGCCGGCGCCGAGACCGGAGCTGGCGCCGGTGACCACGGCGACCCTTCCGTCAAGACGGAACAAGTCCAGCACTCCAGCCATCGAGCTGTCTCCCTTCCCCGACACCTCGGACGCGGAAGCACCCGTCGCAGCGTCCGGTGACTCAGCGGTGCGCAGCGAGAGCGCTGATTCCGGCGGCGGCAAGCAGCGGCACAGCCTGGCCGGCGGTCTCAAAGCCGGGCCCCAACGTGAACCCGCTGGTGTAACGCGCGTGGACGCCCTCCGCGATGACGGCGGCTTTGAAATAGCCGAGTGCTCGGTAGAAGGACAGATTGTCCAGGTCGCGGCGGGATACGGTGGCATAGCGCTGGGCGAGATGGTCGGCGGAGGGAAGCCGCTTGCTAGTCGAGGCAGCGCAACCGCCGAGGACGAAGTCGAGCGCCGGATCTGAGTAGGCCAGGTGCAGCCCGAGATCTGCCAGCGGATCCCCGAGGGTAGCCATCTCCCAGTCGATCAGCGCGCGCACCGTGCTGACATCACCGGCGTCGAGGATGGCGTTGTCGATGCGGTAGTCGCCATGCACGATTGAGGATGCGCTTTCCACCGGGCAGGTTTCAGCGAGCCGCAGGTGCAGGGTTTCGAGGTCGGAAAGTGCCTGGCTGCGTATCCGGTTCCACTGGTCGTGCCAGCGCCGGACCTGCCGCGCCAGGTAGCCTTGCGGCCGGCCGAACCTGCCGAGCCCGACCGCTTCCGGGTCGACCGCGTGTAGCTCGGCCAGTACATCGATCAAGCCGTAAGCGCAGCGGGCGATGTCAGCCTCGGGCAGCGCGTGCAGGTCGTCCTGGGTCCGGATCACTTGCCCTGGTACGTACTCGACCACCGAGAATGGCATGCCGAGGCTCGACAGGTCCTGCCCGAGCGCCACCGGGCGCGGAACCGGAACGCTGGTGTTGGCCAGCGCCGCAACGACCTGATACTCACGGGCCATGTCGTGTGCCGAGGGGGTCAGCCCGCCCAGTGGTGGCCGGCGCAGCACCCAGGTGGAGTGCCCGTCGGTGAGCCGGTAAGTCAGATTCGATCGGCCGCCGGGTAACAACTCAGCGCGCAGCGGCCCGCGCACATCGGGCACCTTGGCGTCGAAGAATTCCTGCACCGCCGCCAGGTCTAACCCATCAACGATCATCTGGGTCGGCCTTCTCGGCGTTACCTCGGTGGCGGCGCAGGACCCGGCGGGCAATAGCCCACCGATGGGTCTCCGAAGGACCGTCGTAGATCCGGAACGGTCGCACCTCGCGCAGGAACCGGCCTAGTGGCAAATCCTCGGATATCCCCAGCGATCCGCAGATCTGCACAGCCCTGTCGACCACTCGCCAGATGGCCTCAGCGCTGAAGGTCTTCGCGATGGCGGTCGACTGGGCGGCGCCGCAGCTTTGATCGAGCTCCCAGCATGCCCGCAGGATGAGTCCACGGGTGGCGGCGATATCGATCTCGTTGTCGGCAATCATCTGTTGGACCATGCCCAGGTCGGCGAGTCCGGATCCGAACAGGCGCCGGTCCGCGGCACGAGCCACGGCAATGTCCTGGGCCCGCCGCGCGATCCCCAGCCAGCGCATGCAGTGCGTCGTCCGGGCCGGCCCGAGCCGTACCTGGGCGTAGTCGAATCCCCGGTCGACCTCGCCGAGCACCGCCTCGTCGGTTACCACGCAGCCGTCAAACAGGATCTCGGCGTGCCCGCCGAACAGGCTTTCGTCGAGTGAGTTGATGCGCCGGACGGTCTTCATGCCGGGGTTCGCGGTATCGATCAGGAACATCGTCGCGCCACCCCGGTCGCCGGGTTCACCACGGGTGCGGGCCATGCAGATGGTGTAAGCCGCGCCGACGGCTCCCGTGATGAACCACTTGTGCCCGTCGATCTGCCAACCGTCCCGGACCCGTTTCGCGCGCGTCCTGAGCGCCGCCGGGTCGGAGCCGGCGCCTGGGGCGGGCTCGGTCATCGCGAAGCAGGACCGCACCTGCCCGGAGATCAACGGCCGCAGGTAGCGCTCCTTCTGCCAGGAGGTGGCTATCGCCTCCAGCAGGTGCATGTTTCCCTCGTCGGGAGCCGCGACGTTGAGTGCCAGCGGACCGAGTAGCGAGTAGCCGGCTTCCTCGAAGACGGCAGCGCGCCCGCGCATGTCCAGTCCGTGACCGCCGTACTCAATGCCGACGTGCGGAGCGAACAGACCTGCGCCCTTCGCGGCTTGCTGCAGTTGCGCCCGGATGGGGTCGGAGTCGGTGATGCCACGGTGCTGTTCCTCGACTGGGATCACCACTTCGCGGATGAACGCCGCGGTGCGATGCGTGAGGTCCGCCACGTCGGGATCAGGAGCGAACTCGACGGCCACGGTGCCTCCAAGTGCCTCGTACTCGGCAGGCGTCCGCCCCGCGAAGGGGTCCTCTCCGCCTGCGCGCTAGGTCGCGCTTCGCACCGGGGGCTGTGACCACCCATCGGCCTGACTAGTGGCTGTCATGTTATCCCGGGGCTTCAATGTCCGACACATTGTCGAGCTTGCCGGCAGGGCCACCATCGATCGAGCGCACGTATATCGGTTGATCGAATTCGCGCTACCGAGGCTGACCTCCCAACGAAGCGGCGATCGAACGCACACTGCGGTAAATGTCCAACACCGACGCATTAATCTGCTTCGCAGACTTGTTGATCGACGGAACCGTGTCGTTCACCGACTTCAGGCTCCCGTCGATGCTGCCCGCTGAAT
>JBHELN010000191.1:0-2724 GCA_046263115.1 Pseudonocardiaceae bacterium
CCACCCCAAGGGTCGCCATATCCCGTCCGTCACCCGGGCGACCGGCAATATATCGCCAGAACGTAACAGGATGCTCACCTGCGCGAATTGGCTGCGGAACATCATGTAACCGGGCAGCCGGGATGTGTTGTTCAGCAAGCCAGCGAGCTACTTCAACTTCCTTGACAACATCGCCCCAGTAGTCAACCGTGCGCGCGATCCGAACGATGACAGGTTGCGACGACAACCGAAAAAGTGCGTTCTCGCCAAGCCGGATCAGCTCCGCATTGGCGTGGTCTAGTCCGGACGAGCGACATGCGACCCGCAAGGCGTGTTCAGCTGCTAGGACACTGAACCGGCCAGCATGGTTCTCGTTGCCGCATGGCACGGCACTTACCTTATTAGGCTGGAGTCTCAAACTGTTCTGGCCACCCGTAGCGGACCTTGGTCTTGAAAGATGCTGGCCGTCACGGAGGCGAACCTGTCACGAAACCAGCACAGGATCTTGCGATCTCGGCCCAGTGTGGGCTTGCCCGGATGATCACCGTCGTGGCGGCTGCTGTGGCGATCGTCCGCTAGGTGGCTGGTGTCTTTCGCGTGGCGGTTCTCCGGCTTGGTGTTGGGTTGCGGGAGAATGATCTGTGACGATGGGCCGGGCGGACCGCCAGGGTGATCTGTTCGATGATGTCGTCCGGTTTTGCGAGGGCTTGCTGCCGGCGAATTCGATCTACGGGTTCTTGGCCCGGGAGCGGGATCGGTTGTTCCCCGACGAGCTGTTCGATGATCTGTTCGAGGCTTCGGGTCGGCGTTCGGTGCCGCCGTCGGTGGTGGCCACGGTGATGGTGCTGCAGCGCCTGGAGGGGCTTTCGGACCGGGAGGCGGTCGATCGGTACGCCTTCGACGTGCGGTGGCGCTACGCGGCCGGGGTCGGTGGCTACGGTGGCGGGTGGGGCAGCTTCGCCCACACGGTGTTGGTCGACATGCGCGCGCGGCTACGGCGTTCGGCCCGCCCGAACCGGATCTTTGAGGTGGGTCTGGAGGCGGCGCACGCGGCTGGGCTGGTGGGCCGGCGCCGGGTGCTGGACTCGACCCCGCTGTATGACGCGGTGGCCACGATGGACACCGTGACGTTGATCCGCTCGGCGGTGCGCGGCCTGCTCGCCGCTGCCGACGCCGAGCTGGCCGCCGCGCTGCGTGCGGCGCTGAGCAGTGGGGACGACTACGCCGGCAACGGCAAGCCGCAGATCGATTGGGACGACCGGGCAGCCCGCGAGGAGTTGATCGACTCCCGGGCCCGGGACGGGTACGCGCTGCTGGGCCTGCTGGATGGCCGTGAGCTCGCCGAGGCGGTGGAGCAGGCGGCGACGCTGTTGGCCACGGTACTGGGCCAGGACCTGGAACAGGGCCCGGACACGATGTTCCGGATCGCCCGGCGGGTCGCGCAGGATCGAGTGATCTCCACCGTGGACCCCGACACCCGGCACGGGCACAAAAGCTCCGCGCGCGGGTTCGACGGCTACAAGGGCCACGCCGCGGTCGACCCGGATTCGGAGATCATCACCGCGACCACGGTCACCCCGGGCAACACCAGCGACGCCAGCGTCGCCGAAGATCTCATCGCCGACCTTCTCGATGACGACCCGGCGGCCCCAGACCAGCCGCAGCCGGTCGAGCCCAGCGCGAGGGCAGCAGAGGACACCGAGCGGGCGTGCGTCTACGGCGACAACGCTTACGGCACCGGGTCGTTCCACGACCGGCTCCACCAGGCCAGGATCGCCGACCGCTGCAAGACCCAGACACCCACCGCGGCGGGCGGGTTGTTCAGCAAGGACCGGTTCGACATCGATCTCGGCGCCGGCGCTGTGACCTGCCCGGGCGGGGTCACGGCCCCGATCCACCCGGCCCGCGCCGGCGGCGGCACCACCTACTTCGCCTCGGCCTGCCCCGCGTGCCCGCTGCGCGCGCAGTGCACCACCGCCGCCGGTGGGCGCACGGTCTCGATTGGCCCCTACGAGCAGACCCTCACCGACGCCCGCACCCGGCAGACCGACCCAGCCTGGGTCGCCGACTACCGCGCCACCCGCCCCAAGGTCGAGCGCAAGCTCGGCCATCTCGTGCGCCGCCAACACGGCGGACGACGAGCCCGGGTCCGCGGCACCGCCCGCGTCGACGCCGACTTCCGACTCCTGGCCGCCGCGGTCAACCTCGCACGACTGGCCGTCCTCGACCTGCGCGGATCTACCCCAGGATGGGCAGTAGCCCTCTGACCAGCACAAACAGGACTGGCATCTCCGAGCCGACCGAACCGAGCGCTGGCATCAGCGCCCCAACAGTTCAGCTCAACCGCACCCAGGCCCGCTCCCGCCCCATCCAGAAAGCGCACACACCGCCAGCCGAGCCGATCACACTCCCGAACCAAGCCGTTGGACACCAGCCACCTAGGGGCGACGCAGGTATTCATGGACGTCGAGGCGATCGATCCGGGCGTCGATTTCGCTGCTACTGTAGCGAGAGAAGTCGGGTCATGCAATGTGTTGATCGCCTTAATTGGCCGCGACTGGTTAACGATCAGCGACCCGCAAGGACGTCGCAGGATTGACAACCCTGATGACTATGTGACTCTTGAAATCCAGACCGCTTTAGAACGGGAGACACGCGTAATGCCCCTGCTAGTTGATGGTGCTGTTATGCCCAATCAACAAGACCTTCCGGAAAGATTGAAGGGCCTCGCCCGGCGCAATGCCA
>JBHELN010000192.1:0-2850 GCA_046263115.1 Pseudonocardiaceae bacterium
GACATCATGGGCCCGTTCGTCAACCGCCCGCTCACCACCGCGGCGGCGAGCGGCATCGCCACGACCATCATTGCGCTGAACGTCTACCTGCTCTACCACACCTTCGCGGGGTGACCTGACTCTTCGCGCAGCCTCAGTGGACGCGCCGACGTTGTTTGGGTTTCGTTGCCTTGGACCAGGGCGGGTAGGACGCGCCGCGCCAATAGGGAGGTACGGGCGCGGTCTCATCGCGAGCACGGACACGCTCGTAAGACTCCCAAGCGTGCATATGCGCCTCGTAGGCCCGGCGCCGGGCGTCTTCAAGTACCAGCAGCTCCTGCTCCGGCGTGGCGTGGCCCTCGGCGACCGCCAGCTCGGCGAGGGCGAGCTCGGTGTCACCGATGCCGCTGTGCTGGGGACCGGCGTGCTCAGGAGTGGGCGGCGGATCGTTGCGATGCCGCTGCTGGTAGTAGGGATTGTCCGCCGACAAGCCACCGCTGAATCGACCATAGGCACCCAGGAACAGCAGCAACATTCCCGCAATGAAGCTGAAAACCACATTCGACAGCCGGAAAGCCAGCAGGTTGAACGGGGTGTCGAGCACAGCAAGGTTGAGCAAGCCGGACAGCAAGAACAGTGCACCGACAACCACGGTGATCGTCGAAGAACTGCGGCCACCGCGCAGCGCGGCGCCGATGAGGATGCCGCCGACGATCAGCGAGATCGTCGCCAGCAGACCATTCGTGGCTAGTCCGAGAACGACTTTCCCCCGCACTGCGAGGAATTCCAACCGATCGGCGACGCCGAGGATGCCGAAAACACACAACCCTCCACCGAGCACCGCCGCTCCGATGCGGTGCACGAGGTCCAGCCGGCTCCCTGACGGGGTGCGCGACACAACGCCAGGATACTCCTTATCCCAGAAAAACTCACGCTGTCAAGGTCCGTGAACTCGACGGCAGCAACATTCCTGGCCGGCAGAATGGCGGTGTTGTCGAGTTCGCGGCTCGTGAGGAACTCGCGGTGCGCCGTGGAGCGGGGAGGTCGGGGGCAAAGCCATCGAGCGGTCCCAGACCATGTTCGTCGATTTTGTCCCGCAGCTGCCGCAACGCCCGGGCCCGAGTGGGTCCGATCCCGCCGAGTGGAATCCCGGCGATATGTGCGATCTCGGCGTAGGACCAATGATTGTCAGTGAACAGCATCCGTATCAGGTCTCGTCGGAGCGGCGGCAACTCGTCGATGAGATCACGCAATATCCGTGTGATGTTGGCATCGATGGCGCGCTGCTCGGGACCTGCCGACGGATCGGAGACGGCCTCTAGCGCCCAGTCAGTGAGGTTCGGACCGGTTTTGGCGTGGTGCAGACTGCGCAGGCATTCGCGGCGGGCGGTGGTCGCCAGCCACCCGGCCAGTCGCTCAGGATGCTGCACCCGGTGCGCATTTTCGGCCAGTCGCAGCCAAGTCGTCTGTATCGCGTCCAGTGCGTCGGCTTCCTGCAAGCGAAATGACCGCACCGTCGTGGATACGAGCCTGCCGTACCGGCGAATGATCTCCTCCCAGGAGGACGGATCTCCACTACTGATTCCCTGTAACAGATCGGGCAGGCTGTCCGTAGTTTCGGCGGAAGAATATTTGATGGTTGTAGTCGTCATCGGAATCGCGGCCCTTTGGTGGAGTAGATGTTGGTCATGCCTCGATCGCGCCGACCATTGCGCATACGACGCTTCTGTGCGCGCAGATACGGAAGTTATTCCGTTATTTCGCTCAGCGGACACACCAAGTCAAGCTAGAATGGTTGGTACCCCTACACCGTCATCACGGTTTGTGAACGCTGCCATGGCGCCCTCCCGGTGGTCAGTGCTCGCTCATCTGGCCTGAGTGTGGCAGCGCCGCCGTGCGGTCAGGTGAGTAGTTCGCTACTCACCTCGGGAGGCGACCGGCTACGTAGCCGGAATTGGTCGCAGGTATCAGTCGCTTTGGAGCAGGGCGGCGAGTTCAGCCCGGTCGGTGATGCCGAGCTTGGTGCAGGCGCGGTACAGGTGGTTCTCCACGGTGCGGACCGACACGACCAGCCGCTCGGCGATCTGCCGGTTGGACAGCCCACCGGCCGCCAGCGTGACGATCTCCCGTTCGCGGCTGGTCAGAGGCAGCGGTGCGGCGATAGCGGCCAGCGCGGGCGTGCGGGCACCTTCACAGGTCTGCGCGAGTTGCTGGGCCCGGAAAGCGGCGGCCTGGGCGGACCCCCGCCGACCATGGCGGGTGTGGACGGCGGCCGCCTGCGCAGCGGCGTCCGCCGCCAGCAGCAAGGCACCCATCTTCTCGAGTCGCACCGAGGCGACCTGTAGCGCGTCACCGTCGTCAGCGGCCAGGGCGGCAGCATGCGCGGCCGCAGCACCGGCCCGCGGCCCGTCAACCTGGGTGGCCAGTTGGGCGAGCCGGTCGGCCACGGTGTGGTCCCCGAAGCAGACCGCGGTGTGCAGCGAAACGACCTCCATCGCCAGTTGGTCTTGTGATGCGGCCACCTCGGCCGCCTTGCGGGCCAGCACCAGGGCCTCGCTGACGCCGCCCTCCGCGGCGGCCACCCAGGCCTTGGCCAGTTGTACGTCCGGCTCCAGGTAGGCGTGTGCGGGATGGCGCGCGGTCGTCATTTCGGCCATGGCTTGACGCGCCGGTGCTGCGTCACCGGCCATCCCGAGCGCGCCGGTGAGGAACACCAGGCCATGGAACACCCAGCCGCCGGGGTCGGCGCCGTGTAGCGCTGCGATGGCTTGCCGGAACCAGCGCTGCGCGGTCCGGACCCGCCCACCCGACATCGCCACCGCCGCGCACATGAAGCTGGTGGTGATCTCCGCAACTCCGGGCATGGCCTGG
>JBHELN010000193.1:0-6132 GCA_046263115.1 Pseudonocardiaceae bacterium
CGCCGAAGTCGGCTCCAGCGAGCAGCGCGTAGAGCGTCAATCCGATCCACAGCACGGTGATCGACCACTGGGCGAGGCTCACCGTTTACCCCCGGGCCCGGCCCAGACATCCCGCTCTTGCGGAGCCATGAGCCGGTGATAGCGGGCCATCCGACGCAGGACGTAGACCGTCCCGATGGTCATTACCACGTAGACGACGAGCACCGCTACCAGCCCAACGAGCAGCCCTGGGGCCGGGTTGACCGCGTCGACGGTTCTCATCTGGCCCCACACGATCCACGGTTGCCGGCCGACCTCCGTGGTGACCCAACCCGCCTCAAGAGCGCAGCAGGCAGCGATACCAGTGACGCTGGCGGCTCGCAAGAACCAGCGGGTGCGGGGTAGGTCGCGGCGCCGCCACCAGCTCACACCGAGCCACAGGCCCAGCACCAGCAGTGCCAGGCCGATACCGACCATCACGTCAAAGGAAAGGTGCACGATTCCCACCGGCGGGCGGTCGGCTGCGGGCACCCGGTCCAAGCCTGTGATCACCGTCTCCGGGCTGTAGCCGACCAGGAGGGACAGCCCGCTGGGGATCTCCAAGCCATAGCGCAACTCGTCACCCACCGGGATGCCGGCCACGGTCAGGGGAATGTGCGAACCGGTGCGGTAGACACCCTCGATGGCGGCGAGCTTGGTGGGCTGGTAGGTGGCCAGGAACCGGGCTGCGTAGTCACCCACGGCGATCTGCACCGGGGTGATGATCGCTGCTGCGGTGAAAGGGATCAGGAAACCGAGCCGGTGGTAGCGATCTCGGCGGCCCCGCAGCAGGGCCACGGCGTAGACGCTGGCGATGACGAATCCAGTGACCATGAACGCGGCCAGGATCATATGGGTGGTCTGCGGCGGGGTGGCCGGGTTGAACATCGCCGCCCACGGGTCGACCGCGGTCACGGTGCCATTGGTGAGGTCAAATCCGCGCGGTTGGTTCATCCAGGCGTTGGCGGTGACCACGAAAAACGCCGAAGCCACTCCCGCGACCACGATCGGAATACCGGAAAGCAGATGCTGGCGCGGCGGTAGTCGAGCCCAGGCGTACAGATAGATGCCCAAAAAGATCGCCTCGATGAAAAACGCGATGCCCTCCAACGCGAACGGTAACCCGATGACCTGGCCGTAGCGGCTCATCATGGCCGGCCACAGCAGCCCCATCTCGAAGCTGAGGATCGTCCCGGACACCGCGCCCACGGCGAACAGCACACCCATCGCCTTCGCCCACCGGTGAGCCAGCAGCCGATAGGCGTCGTCGCCGGTGCGCCAACCCCGCCACTCGGCGAACAAGGTCAGTGCCGGCATCCCGACTCCCAGACAGGCCAAAATAATGTGCCAACCCAACGAGATCGCCATCTGCTGCCGGGCAGCGAGCAAATCGATCGGAGATGCCCCAGCGGCTACCACGCGATGGCCCACGTGCCCAGTCAGCATCACGGACCCGGTCAGCGCCAGCACGAGTGTCACCTTTCAGTTCCTCGATCGCTGATCACCTGCTCGTACTCAGAACGTAGGTCCGTTTCCCGCCGTCTGGGACACACACCGCCCAGATCGGTGAACACAAACACAACCACTCGGTGAAGTTCGCCCCGCTGAAAGACGACAGGGCGCTAGTGTGTGCGATTCATCGCCGCCTACCAACGACACGCCCTGGCACCGGCGGCCATGGCTCGACGTAGCCAAAGCGCGTGCCGCGGCCTACCAGCTGGCGCTGGCGGCAGTGCTGGAACACGGTGCAGGTGACCAACCACGAGGCCGGCATTCCGGTGCGCGCAGGATGATCTACGTGACCCACCCGACCGTCATCGTCAGTGGATCGAATTGGCCACCGTAGCAATCGTGGTAGATGTCACCGCCGCGTGCGCGGCCTGAGTCCGTGCAGATCCCATGCAGATCCCGTGGCCGCCGACGAAACTCCCGTAGGGTCGAGAGCAGTCCGGGCGAGCCAAGGGGGTGCCGTGCAGCGAGGTGACCGGTCCCGCGCCACCCTGGCCCTAGCACTCGGCTTACTGCTGATGGTGCTGGGCCTCGGCGCCACGCCGGCCGCCGCCGGTGGTCCCACCGGGGACGACGGGGCCGCCCGTCACGTGGAGTTGTTGCGCAGCTGACGCAAAACCATGCCGTCGCACGGCTTGGCCATCCCGTGCCGCCTGCCCAAAGCGGCTTTTTGGCAGTGCTTCCAGCCGCCGGCTGCGTCGCTGCGACCCTCGTGAGCCGTGCGGACCCCGTTGGGTTCCGCGGCGAATTCAGCGCCGCTGATTGTTCCGCCCGGCCGGTGCGTGCTCCTCCGGCATCTCCTGCCTGAGCCGTGCCCATCCGTGGGTCGCCCCCCGGGCGGCCCGCATCACCCAGGGACTCTCGTGAACCGCGCTCCCACGGTGCGCGCAGTGCTGGCGCTCGCCGTGCTCCTGCTCTCCGGCTGGGTCGCGCTGACCCAGAAGCCCCGTCTCGGTCTGGATCTTCGTGGCGGTACGCAGATCGTGTTGCAGACCCGGGACACCCCGACCGTCACCGCTGACGCCGCCGCAACCGACCGCGTTGTGGAGGTACTGCGCGAGCGGGTTGACGCGCTTGGCGTCGCCGAGCCAACGTTGGCCCGCTCCGGCGAGCAGCGGATCATCGTGGAGTTGCCAGGTCTGCGGGATCCAGTCGAGGCCGCCGAGGTCCTCGGGCGAACCGCACAGTTAACCATCCATTCTGTCGTCGGCGTAGGTGATGCGGTGGGCGACGCTCAGCGGTTGCTGCCTGAAGAGGATGGAGTCCCGCTGCGGCTGGGGCCTGCTGCCATCGTTGGCGAGGATGTGTCGAGGGCGCGCGCTCAGGCAGCGCAGGACGGGATTGGTTCTGTTGTCGCCGTGGACTTCGCCGAGGCGGGGCCGTGGCAGCAACTCACCGCGCAGGCTGGCTGCGCCCCGCCCGGAGACCCCACACGCCGCATCGCCATCGTGCTCGACGACCGGGTGATCTCTTCTCCGCAGCTGGATCCGTCGATCGGCTGCGGAGTGGGAATCCCCAACGGCTCAACTCAGATCAGCGGCCAGTTCAGCCAGGAGACCGCGCGTGACCTCGCGGTGCTGATCGAGGGTGGTGCCCTGCCGGTGCCGGTGGAGATCATCGAGCAGCGCCACGGTCGGGCCGACCCTGGCGCGCAGGCGATCGCGACCAGCGCCGAGGCTGCCGTAATCGGCGTAGCGCTCACTGGGGTGTTCCTACTCGCCGCATACCGTTTGGTCGGGTTGGCGGCCGTCGCCGGCCTCGGCGGGTACGCGCTGGTGTCCTACGCGGCGCTTACCGGGCTCGGGGCGACGCTGACGCTTCCGGGGCTGGCTGGGTTCGTGCTCGCGATCGGGATGGCGGTCGATGCCAATGTGCTGTTCGCCGAGCGCGCCCGGGAGGAATACGCACGCCGCCCAGGACGGCTCGGGCGCGCGACAGAACAGGGCTTCCGTGCGGCGCTGCCGGCGATCCTGGACTCAGGGGTGACGATCCTGCTCGCGGCCGCGCTACTGTTTGGCCTCGCGTCCGGTCCCGTGCGGGGGTTTGGTGTGACCCTTACTCTCGGCGTGCTGGTCTCGCTGTTCTCCGCGCTGGTGCTGTCCCGGGTGATCACGGAGTGGGCCGTTCGCCGCGGCGCGGTGCGGCGGCGGCCCTGGGTGTCGGGTATCGCGTCGATCGGGCCGATGCGTCGCAGGTTCGAAGCCTCGAACCCGGAACTGCTGCGCCGGCACCGCCGGTGGCTGGCCGCCTCGGCCGTGGTGGTGCTGGTCGCACTGGGGGGATCATCGCGCGCGGGCTGCAGTTCGGCGTTGAGTTCACCGGCGGTCGGCTAATCGAGTACGCCACGGCTGAACCGTTGGACGCGGAGGCCGCCCGGCAGGTCGTCGTCGATGCCGGTTTCCACCGCACGGTCGTGCAGGACTCCGGGGACGGCGGCATCACGGTCCGAGCGGGCCAACTCACCGACACAGAGGCGGCCGCCATCAGTAATGCGATCGCAGGTGTGGCGGGCGGATCGGAGGTGGTGCGCGACGAGCTGATCGGGCCGAGCCTCGGGGCCGAGCTGCGTCGCGGTGCCTTGATCGCCCTCGGAGTTGCGCTGGCCGCGCAGCTGCTCTATCTGGCCGCGCGGTTTCGGTGGACGTTCAGCGCGGGGCGGTTGTGGCGCTGGCGGTGAACGTGGCGGTCGTCGTCGGGTCGTTCGCCTGGCTCGGCAGGCCGCTGGACGGGGTGTTTCTGGCCGCGCTGCTCACCGTCATCGGCTACACGGTCAACGACTCGGTAGTCGTATTCGACCGAATTCGGGAGGCCTGGGTAGGCCGACCAGCGGGAATGCGGCACCCGCCTTTCCCCCGGGTCGTCGGTCGGGCCGTGATGGCGACACTTCCACGGACGGTCAACACGGGCCTGTCGACCATGGTGATCCTCGTGGCGCTGCTCGTGCTCGGCGGTGGCACCCTCGTCGACTTCGCGCTCGCCCTGCTCATCGGCATTCTCATCGAAACGTGCTCAACGGTCAGCGTGGCCGCACCGCTGGCAATCGAGCTGGAGGCACATTGGCCCCTGACCCCGGCCCCTCCATCTATCCACCGTCGGGAGTCGAAGCGACATGGCAGCGGCGCCGTCGTGTAGTGCATGACTCTCCTAGCTTTACTAGGCCTGCTCGGCGACGCCCTCGGATTGCCTGCAAGCTTCGCGCCGAGCTACCTCGGGACATGCAGGGCCGACTACGCCATGCTGCGGCGTGGCTGTGTCGACGGGATGTTCGGGATCGACGAAGAGCTAAGCATGTCGCGGTGGCCGCCCGGGTTGCAAACAGCCGGACTCGGTTGTGAAATGGGTCGGCGCGATTGGTCATGGTCGGGCGCGATCAGCACATTTGCGGCGGTGTCACAATCTGAGGTGATGGACTTCGGCTCGGGGTGCCGATCAGTGCGGTCGCCTATGAGCTGACCACGAGTCCGGTGGGCTGGCGGTGGTCACTGGGCTAGGCGCAGGTGCGTTGACCCTATATCGGCGGATGGATCCTGGACTGCCACGGCGTGTGAGCATCGCAACGCGCGGCAGGCAGCGGGGCCCGTCGGTGCGATCGTGCTCGGCGCCGTGCTCGACGGGATCCTCAAGTCGGTAGCGATCGACGTGTCACTGTTGGGCGCATCCGCGCGCTGCTTGCGCTGAACGGGGACTAGGCGACCGCTACCGACGTCGATGTCCGCGCCGCGCTCCCCCCGCCGAAGGTGGCGCGTCAGGGTCACGACGCTTACGGGCAGCGCGGTGCCGACCGGGGCCAGGACGGTGCCGAGCGCAAGCGAGCCAATGTTGAGGTGCGGGGCCACGCTGCGTTGGTCCACGCCGCACTACACCCGCTGGAGGTGGCCGCCGGGAACGCCGATCCAGTGCAGGACGCGGCTGATGTCTGATGGTGAGATGATGCCGACCAGCTTGCCGTCGGAGAGCACCAGGGCGCGTCCCTCGGCGCATTCGCTGAGCCGGGGCAGCAGATCGGCCGCCGGCTCCTCCGGTCGGACCTGGGCCACCTGCTCCAGCGGGCAGGCGATGTCACGCAGCTGGGTGGTCGCGCGTGCCTGCGGCGGCACTCGCCGGATCTGGTTGAAGGTGACCAAGCCGATTGGGGATGCACCGTCGTCGGTCAGCGGGAATGACGAGTACCGGTGCCGGATCAGGTCACTGTTCAGCAGGTCTTGAACGGTCATCGATGCCGGCGCGGTCACCGGATTGGGGGTCATGACGTCCCGGATGGCCAGCCCGCCGAGCTGATCGCGGACGGTGGCCTGCTGGCTTTCCGCGGTGGCCGCGCCGGCGAGGAACCACCCGATGAGCGCCAGCCACAGCCCGCCCAAGGCGCCGCCGGCGAAGAAGCTGACCAAGCCCAGCGCGACGAGCCCCCAGCCGAAGACCTGACCGGCCCCGCTGGCCCACCGGGTGGCCTTGAGCCGGTCACCGGTGCGCCACCAGATGATCGAGCGCAGCAGCCGCCCACCGTCCAGGGGCGCGGCGGGGATCACGTTGAACACCGCCAGCGCGATGTTGATGCCTCCCAGCCACGCGACGCCGGCCAGGACCAGGCCCTGGTGGCCACTGGCC
>JBHELN010000194.1:0-4298 GCA_046263115.1 Pseudonocardiaceae bacterium
TGCTGTCGATTGCGGCGAAAGCAGCGCGCTAGCGGAACAGGCCTTCGCGAAGTGCCGTTGCCACCGCCGCCGCGCGGTCAGTCACTTCGAGCTTGCGGTAAATGCCGCGCACATGACTTTTTACCGTCTCCTCCCCGACCACCAGCTCAGCGGCGATGGCTCGGTTCGATGAGCCGGCCACCATCAGGGACAGCACCTCACTTTCCCGCTGGGTGAGGCCGATGCGTGCGCCCGGCCAGAACTCGCCGGCTTGCAGCCGTGCGGCCGAGGCACCTGCCCGGGCGGCCAGGCCGGCGTCGATGACGATCGCGCCGGCGTGTGCCCGGAGCAAGTGCTCGACCAGCTCCGGGCCGTCGATCCGCTTGAGCAGGTAACCGGCAGCGCCCGCCTGTATGGCTTGGAAGAGGTACTGCTCGTCGTCGTAGACGGTGAGCAGCACCACCCGGCGTCCCGGGGATTCCTGCACAAGGTCGCGGCACAGCTCCAATCCGCTCTGCCCGCCCAACCGTACGTCGGCCAGCACGATGTCCGGATCCAACCCGGCTACCACCCGGCGGGCGGTTGCCGCATCAGCGGCTTCGCCGACCACCCGAACCTGCCCGGCGAAGCGGCTGAGCATCACTTTAAGGCCGGTGCGCACCATTTCGTGGTCGTCGACCAGCACCACACGCAGCGGCTGGCCTTCCATGTGCCGAGTGTAATCAGGCCAGTTGGTGTGGTGGGTGACGCGATGGAAGTGCGGGATCCCCTTGCCAATCCCTCCAGAAGGGGACGCCGGGGCGGACTGACTTGCTTAGTGTCAAACTCCGGTCCTTGGAGCGGAATGGGGTATGTCGTGCCCGACAAGCTGTTTCGAATGGAGCGCGCCGGATCGCGTTCATCGCGGCCCGTCATGCTGGCGATCGCCGGTGACAGCGCTGCAGGGAAGACCACTCTGACCAAAGGACTGGTGGAGGCGCTTGGCGCCGATCGCATCACCTCGATATGCGTCGACGACTACCACCGTTACGACCGCAAGGAACGTAAAAATCTGCCGTTCACCGCGCTGCACCCGGATTGCAACTACGTACAGATCATGGAGCAGCACCTGCAGCTGCTGGCCACCGGCCAGCCAGTGCTCAAACCTGTCTACGACCATGACACTGGTGAGCTGACCAGGCCTGAGTTGGTCGAACCCACCGAGTTCGTGATCGTGGAAGGCCTGCTGCCGCTGCACACCCGGTTGGCACAGGCGTGCTTCGACATCACCGTCTACCTCGACCCGCCCGAGCACATCCGCCGTGACTGGAAGGTCAAGCGCGACACCACCAAGCGCGGGTACACCCCCGAACAGGTACTGGCCGAACTCGACAAGCGCGAACCTGAGTCTGAGGCATTCATCCGCCCGCAGCGATCCGCTGCTGACATCGTGGTCCGGTTCGGTCCCATCGAGCAGCGCCGCGACCCGCCGGACACCCCGTTGTCGGCTGAGCTGACGCTTCGCCCGACGATCCGCCATCCCGACCTCACCCACGTTTTCCGGGAGACCGACCGGCGGGCCATGCATCTGCGGTTGGCTCGCGACGAGGCCGGCAGGCCAGTCGAACAGTTGCACATTCACGGCTACGTGCCCCGCGAAGAGAGCCAACTGCTGGAGAAGGCGATCTGGGCGGAGCTGGACACCGAGACCGAGCTGCCGTCCTCGCTAGGTCACATCGGTGACAGCGCCCGCAGTGAGCCATTGGCGATCACCCAGCTGCTGCTGCTCTACCACCTGCTCGATTCTGTCCGCTGAGCCGGCACCCTCCCTGGGAATTCGATCGCAATTGTTGTCGATCGAGTAGTCGATCCGTCGCGTAGTGCAGCGAGGCCACCAATGGTTGCGTTGCTTATCGATGAACTCTGGCGACCTGCTGGACCTTCGCCAGTCATTAAGTTAGCCTTCCCTAACTCGCTTCGGGCTGGAACTACCTGTGGAGCGGCTTATGGAACGGCGTCAAGCGATGGCGTGGGCTGGTTCGATTGTGTTATTCGGCTGTGTCAGCGCGCTGTTGCTGGGATCGCTCGGCGGCGGATTCGGCTTCGACATCACGCAGACGCCGCAGCCGCAGGCGATCGGTCCAGCACCCCAACCTCCACTCAGCGAAGAACCGCCCGCCCCCCACAGTGCCCAGGCCCCGCCGGTAGCCGGCAGTTCGGTACCGGAAACTGTGCCGAGTGATCCCGAACCCGCTGCGGCGAGTGCTGGTACACGGCCGGCGCTAGACGCTGCACCGGGTGTCGAGCATTACCCGCACGCGCCGGCCGATCACCGGGAGTTGCCAGTAGCCTTCCGTGTCCCACAGCCCATTCCACCGCCCAGCGCGACGGCCCGCTCACGGGCAGTTCCCGTGCTACCACGGGATGCCGGTAAACCGGATGCTCCAGCCAAAAAAGAGGCGCCCGCCCAGATCCCCGGCAAAGCCACGCAGCGCGATATTCCGATTGTCGATGCGCCGAAGCGGGTCATTAAGAATGCCCGGCCGCAAGACGTTGAAAGAATTCTTCGCTCAAAGATTCGCACCCGCATGTCACCAGGCGCCAACAACGTCCCCGACCGGATGAAGGGCGCTGGCATGAAGGCCCGGGTCAAGGACGGCAAAGCTCGTGGTCAGGGCAACAGCCACGATGGCTGACTCGCAGGTCCGACCAGCGGGTGCGGCCCGGATCTGGGCCGGCGGGTGCAGCGTCACCGCCATGCTGGCGCTCGTCGTAGTGATGGTGCCGGCGCCAGATGTTGCCGCCCGCGAGGTTATCGGGACGGCCGTGTGGTGGTATGTGGCCCGCGCCTCCGGCCTTGTGGCGTGGCTGTTGCTGGGAGTGTCAGTCGTGGGTGGCCTGCTACTGGCCGTGCGGCTCACCCAGGGACGTAGCCGCGCGTGGACACAGGGTCTGCACGAGTTCGTCGGGGCGCTGGCGGTGGTTTTCACCACTGTTCATCTCGTTTCGGTGCTCGCCGCCGACCAGCTGGGCATCGGACCGCGCCAGCTGGTCATCCCTTTCACCCGGCCGGATAATCCAGTCGCTCAGGGTTGCGGAGTACTGGCCTGCTACCTGCTCGCCGCGGTCGTGCTGACGTCATGGGCGCGGGCGTCCTTGCCCTGGCGGTGGTGGCGCCGCCTGCACATGCTGGCCTTGCCGCTGTTCATCCTCGCCTGCATACACACCGCGATGGCCGGTACTGACACCAGCAGCCCGGTCGTGCACTGGCTCAGCCTCGTGGTGGGCGCGGCGATCCTGTTTCTGGTCGTATTGCGCCTGCTCACCGCGCGGGGCGGGCAGCCAGCGCCGACCCTGCCGGCTGTGCACGTGCCGCAACAGCGGCAACCGAGTCCGCCGCCGGAACAGCGGCAATCGGGTCCCCCTCCAGCCGCTACCGCCGCACCGGCGCCTGGGACAAGGCTGCTCGTCGGGCAGACCACCTGGGAGGCCGACAACGTCATGTCGTTGCGCCTGCATTCGCCAGATCGGACGCCGTTACCGGGCTGGGAGCCAGGCGCGCATATCGAGTTGGCCCTGCCGTCGGGCCGGCGCCGGCAGTACTCGCTGTGCGGTGACCCGGAGGACCGCTACTCCTACCGGATCGCGGTGTTGCAGGTGCCGGCGGGACGCGGTGGGTCGGTAGAGGTGCACACCAGCACCCGGGCCGGTCAGCTGATCACCGTGCACGGTCCGCGTAACCACTTTCCCCTGGTACCCAGCCCGGCCTACCTGTTCATCGCGGGCGGGATAGGGATAACCGCCATGCTGGCGATGGCGGCGCAGCTGGCAACCACGGGGGGCGAGTGGAAGCTGGTTTATGTCGGCCGCAGCCGTACTGGCATGGCGTTCATCGATGAGGTCAGCGCACTGGGGCCTGACCGGGTCGAGGTATTCCCGAACGACGAGCTCGGCCGGCCCGACCTGGACGAGATCATCGGCTCGGTTGCCGCCGGCGGTGCGGTGTACTGCTGCGGTCCCGACCGGTTGCTGACAGCCGTGCGGGAACGGGTCGCCAACCGGCCAGACCTGAACCTGCACAACGAACTTTTCGCTGGTGGCGGTCCCACCGGTGGCGCCGCGTTCCACGTTGAGCTGCGCCGCACCGGGCGCGTCGTCGACGTTCCCAGTGACCGCACAGTCCTGCAGGCCGTCCGCGAGGTCCTTCCCGCCGTAGCGGCCGGCTGCGAGCAGGGCATCTGCGGTGCGTGCCGCACCACGGTCCTGGCCGGCGAACCTGATCACCGGGACGAATTCCTCAGCAGCGCCGAGCGGGCCGCCGGTGCGATGCTGATCTGCGT
>JBHELN010000195.1:0-4506 GCA_046263115.1 Pseudonocardiaceae bacterium
TCATGCCCTAGGTTACCCACCGCTTCGCCCCGGCATGCGGCCGCCACCAGATAAGCGACCCTGCGGATGGAGGCGGCACCAGTGCCATCCGCGCTGTTCCCCGTCGACCACGCTGAGACGAAACCTTGCGGATGCGGCGAACGTCGCTGTTACGTGAAGGTCGGACAGATCTACGGTGATTCCCCCTTTGCGCCGGCGCCGGATGTTACCGATCAGCGCAGCAAAAAGCGCGAAAAATGTCACCCCGTATTATGCGCGAGTCACTCGCACGCGGCGGTAAGAAGCGCACCACCAAAAGCCCGGTGGGACGAAATATCCGGATCCCGCGCTAAGCAATAAAGTCGGCAGGGTAGCTCACACATACATGTGGCCAACGTAGGTACTCGCAGCTGGTTCACCTCTTACGGGAGCCTGTGCCGTCGTGCCGTCATTGACGTAGCGATCGGCCGTGGAAGGTCCTCTCGACTAGCGGAACAGGACCAGTTTCCAGACGATCCCTACCATGCCAGGCGCCGGCGGTACACACTCCTCACCTCGTTGAGTGATCTGATCCGCGGGTAAACCGCGTTCACCGATACGTCGTAACTGTTCGTCTCTTCGCGTCGCCGGAACGGGGCCGGTGCGGTGCTCACAACCTCTTTGCTCTGACGCAGAGTGATAAAGTTTCTCGATTAGCGTAGAGGCGCCTCGCATTGGGCGCTCCTCTCACTATCGACATTGGCCGGCCGCGGCTACGTACGTACCGATGTTCTGCTCTTTTTTTGCGCAAGCCTCCGACGGCTGGGACAGTGCTTCGAAGGTCCAATCAGACAACGCGGGTTGGCCACCTTTATCACCTCGGTGGCGACCCGCCCCCACCAGCCAGGGAAGGTGGCGCGGTGAAGCCTGCTGGGTCGGCCTGCGTGACATCGTCATTCACCTGCACCATGGATGGGCTTGACCACCTGGTCAGTGACGACGCCGCGATGCTCGGCATTGCCGCCCGACGAGGAACCTATACCGCGATGTGCGGACATCTGGTATACGTCGCCGCGCTGGTCAGTTCCGCAGGTCCGTTGTGTCCTCGTTGTGTGGAGCTGGCACAACAAGTTCAGGCAACCGTTCCACCCGACCGAAACGGTGGCCGCGGGCGTGCCCGGCTAGGGCGACTGTTGGGCCTGCACTAAGACCACCCCGGCACTAAGACCAGCCCGGCACTAAGACCAGCAGGTGCCGTCCGCTCAAGCCCCCCACGGAATCGATACCTGCGCCGGCGCCGCAGATGTTCAACGTGTCCCGGCAACATATGCGAACTACGCCATAACGGCTCACTGGTGCTGGGTGCGCCACTGCGCGGTTTCCCCCAGCTCCTCAAGGATCTCCGCCTGCGGATCGTCATCGACGATCGCCGCCTCGCCGGCCTCCACCGCCGCCATCGTGTCCGCTGACAAACCCCGGACCTGCGGAACCTTCTGCCGTGCGATCTCCTCGCCACGGCGAGGCTCGTCGAGGCCGCTCACGTGATCCCAAACCTCACCCATCGCACCACCTATGATCGTTGGCGTGTCTCGCGGCCAGCTCCACGCATCTCCTCACGGATAGCTTGGTGAACACCGGCCTTCCGCACTCGGCAACAACATCCTCGACGGCCTTCAAGGCATACGGCAAGCCCACGACTTGCCCGTAGGTCATTCGGCTGCGGGCAGTGCTACCGCCCACAGCCGGTCACCAGCAGGCCTTCGCGACGCGGTGACCACACGAGTCGCTGTGGTGCTGGCACGGTCTACCGGCGGCCACCGCGGCGTGATCAGCGAGTACCGTCAGCGGACGTGAGCGAATTCGGCACCATCCAGCACAGGCTCCGGTTTGATGTCGATGCTCTGGTGGCCGCCTTCATGGCCGACGCCCCGCTTGAACAGATCATTCCCATTGTGGACCGGATCGCCACCGCGGCAGACCACTGGAATGAGATTCCCGCGCGCGCGGTTGCCGAGCTCCGCTCGGCAATCGATCTGATGTACGAGGGAAAGGCGTGCGCCACCGTCAGCGCACTTCTCGCGGCGCGTTCCGAGCTCACCCCACCATCGAACTGACCGACTGTCCCCGTCTCGACGAGTCCTGTGCCGGCGTAGCTGAGGGCATCGACGAGCCATCCCGTTCGACCGCGACCATTACCCGCCTACGGCAGTCCGGGAATCTTGAGCGCCACGCGATACAGGGATGTCTTGGCCGTGATATAGAGGGTCTTGCGGTCAGCGCCACCGAACGTGCAGTTGGAGGGCACCTCGGGCACGGCGATGGTCCCCCACGGCGCACCGTTCGGCTGGTACACCTTCACCCCGCCGTCGGTGGCCACGTACACGTTCCCGGCGTCGTCCACCGCTATGCCGTCGCCGCCACCGCCGGTGGAGGGCACGAAGACCGTGGGCGGTCCCAAAGAACCGTCAGACTGGACGGGGAACCTGCGCACCAGATTGTCCGCGGTGTCGTCCACGTAAAGCGTCTTCTCATCCGGCGACAGCGCCAGGCCGTTGGGACGGTTGAAGTCCCTCGACTCCAGGTGCAGCGTGCCCGCCGGATCGACCCGGAACAGGCCCTGAAAGTCCAGTTCGCGGGCCTGGCCTGGGGGCAGCCCGTAGGGCGGATCGGTGAAGTAGATGGTGCCGTCGCGGCGGGTGATGTTGTCGTTGGGCGAGTTAAAACGCTTGCCCTGCCACCGGTCGGCCACCGTCACGACGGTGCCGTCGGCCACGGTGCGGGTCACCCGCCGGTTGTCGCCCTCGCTGGCGATCAGCCGGCCCTGCGGGTCGAGCCCGAGACCGTTGCTCCTGCCGGTCGGCGTCCGGAAGACCGTGATCGTAGCGGGTGGCTGGAGCTGGTTGATGGTGTCGGCTCCGACGTCGGTGAACAGCAGCACGCCCTTCGACGGGATCCACACTGGACCTTCGGTGAAGGTGAACCCGCCGCCGACTTTCTCCACCGGGCCCCGTCCGGTCAACGGGTCGTGCGCGGCATCGGCCGGTCGGCTGGGCTGACTGGGCTGGCTGGGCTGACCGGGCTGGCTGGGCGCCGCGCAGGCGGGACACAGAGCCGCTACCGCAACGGCGACGCCCGCGAGGGCGGCCCGGACACCGCGGGTCGGGATCAACATGGTCATGCGTTGATGATGGCTTGGGGGAAGGTGAACAACCGGTCGGGGTCGTAACGCCGCGCTACCTGGCGTAACCGGGTCAGATTGTCGCCGTAGTAGGCCTGCGCCCAGTTCGGCATGTCGGCATCGATGTAATTGACGTATCCGCCGCCACCGAGCACGCCGGTCAACTGGTCACGCATTTCGGCCACCGACCTGGCTGCCGCGGCCTGTTGCCCGGGGGACGTTCCGAGGTAGATCTGCATGGCTCCGAGCGCCGTTCGGTGCGGGAACGCGGTGCCGGCCGCCCCGACTTGGCTGATCGCGCCGCCCAGCCCGTCGATGATGACGAAAACGGTGCGGCCGTCGAAGACCGAGACGATCTTTGCCGGATCGGCCACCGGCGCGGTCAGCAGCCGCGATGCGGCCACGAACGCCTCCCGGTTCCGCTGGGCACCACTGGCCTGGTGATGGCATTCGGCGGCCGAGATGCCCGCGCAACCGGCGAAGTAACGCATCGCGTCAAGGCAGCCGTACTCGGTGACGTTGCGGGTTGTTGGCTGGCTGCCGATCCGGCGAATCAGATCGTTCAACAGGGCATCCAGCGCGCTCGACCGTCCGATGTAGCAGCCGACGACCATGCACCTCGGCGGGCTGCCGCCGATAATGTGGCAGTTCGCCGACAATTCGTGCGGCATGCTGATGATCCAGTGCTGCCAGGTCCCGAGAACGTCGGGCACCAGGCCCGCCCGGAAATCGAGTTCGAATGCGGTCAGCTGCGGCGCCGCCACCGTGTCGAAGGTGAACGACGTGACGATGCCGAAGTTGCCGCCACCGCCGCCCCGCAACGCCCAGAACAGCTCCGGCTGCGCCGACGCGGACACCGTGTGCGCCATGCCGTCCGCCGTGACCACCCTCGCGGATACCAACCGATCGCAGGTCAGCCCATATTTCCGGGACAGCACGCCGAGCCCACCGCCTAGTGTGAGACCGGCAATGCCGACGGACGGGCAGGTGCCCGCCGGCAGGCAGCGCCCCGCACCGGCCAGCGCGGTATAGACGTCGATCAGCCGGGCACCAGCTCCGATCTCCGCTGTGCCATCGGCGTTGAGCTGCACGTGGGACAGTCCCGACAGGTCGACCACCAGGGCGTGATCAGGCGTCGAGTAACCGGCGTAGCTGTGCCCACCGCTGCGAGCCGCGATCGGCGCCCTGGCCGCTGCGGCGGCCGATACGCATACCTGCACGTCCTCGATTCGCCGGCACTGCGCGATCGCCGCCGGTGCCCGGTTGTCGAACAGCGGGTTGAACGACCGGCGGGCCAGGGCATAGTCCAGCTGGTCCGGGGTGATCAACGGCCCGGATAGCTTGCCGGCCAGCCCCGGAAAAGCCTGCGA
>JBHELN010000196.1:0-3363 GCA_046263115.1 Pseudonocardiaceae bacterium
GCGGCAGATCTGTGACGGGTCACGCGCGTGGCACGGACAGGCTTCTCATCAAGCCAACCGGTGGGCCAGGCCGGTGCCGGCGCTGCCAGGGACAAGTCAAATGCAAAGCACGCGCATTCACGGCCAGATCCGTAGCGAGTCACCCAGCAACACCGGCGCCGATCCTGGCGGCAGTCCACCCAGAACTGCTGGAACGACACTCACAGATCCGTAGTCGGAAGCAGCGCCCTTTCACTACCTGCAAATCGTCCGTGGACGGGCGCCTCTTCGGGTCCACGTCCAAGGGTGTCCATGGTCGTCCGTAGTCGTTGATGTACGAACTGATGTAGATCGGAGGCGCTGCGGCCGTGGGCTCCAACCGGCGCCTGCCCGCTACGAAGATCTGATTCTCGGTCAGAAGCTTGGGAGTCGGTGTGCACGGGATCTTGCATGGTGGGACTGGTGTGGCATCGCGTCGCGTCGGCGCGTTGCGTAGCTCGCTCAGCAGCTACCCGCGACCCCTGGCGCGTAGATGCTTTAAACAACACCGCCACGCCACGTGCACTAGCGCTGCGTGATGTGGGCTGGCGCGGCCATCTGAAAAAGGTAAGTAATCTGCTTACGGGCGCTGTCAGCGGTCTTGACATGCTGGGGTGGTCGACTGGTCGACTGGGGTTGTGCGAGGGGGCTGGAGGCGGCCGGTGAAGCGGATGGAGTTGGGAAAGGTTGTGGCCCTCGCCCGGGAGATCTCCCAGGCGGTGCTCAGTCCGCAAGCGCCCGTGGTGGATGCCCAGCAGCGGTGGCCGGCTGAGGGTATGGCCGCGCTGTGCAGCGGGTTGGGTGGGCTGGTGGTGCCCGAGCGCTTCGATGGGATGGGGCATGGCCTGTTGTCGGTGGCGCAGGTCGGCGAGGTGACCGGGCGGGCCTGCGCGTCGACTTCGATCTGCTTTGGGATGCATCTGGTGGCCTCCGCGGTTATCGCGGCCAAAGCCACCCAAGTGCAGCAGGAGCGGTACCTCGCTCCTATCGCGGCTGGGCAGCATCTGACGACACTGGCGCTGTCGGAGCCGGGCACGGGTGGGGAGTTTTGGCTGCCTCAGACCCGTATGCAGCACATCGACGGGGACAGGTTGCGCCTGACGGGTACCAAGAGCTTTGTCACTAACGGTGGGCACGCCGATTCCTATGTCATCTCCACCCTCGCCACCGACCCTGGTGTCCCGCCGGGGCAGTTCTCCTGCACGGTGGTCGACGCCGACACGGCGGGCATGGAATGGGAGGCGCCGTGGCAGGGGTTCGGTATGCGCGGCAATTCGTCCCGCGCCCTGCAGTTGCGGGACGTGGAGATCGCCGCCTCACAGTTGCTGGGCGAAGAGGGCGACCAGATCTGGTACGTCTTCAACGTCGTCGCCCCCTACTTCCTGATGGCCATGGCCGGCACCTATCTCGGAGTCGCCGCCGCGGCGTTGGGTGAGGCCCGCGCACACTTGCTGCGCCGCCGTCACGCCCACAACGGCCGGACGCTGGCTACACTGCCGCTGGTGCAGCACCGGCTTGGCGAGATGTGGGCCCGTGTGGAGCGCACCCGGCGGTTGATCTACCACGCCGCTATCGAAGCGGACGCCGGCGGTCCGGAAGCCCTGCTGGGGCTGTGCTCGTCCAAGGCCGAGGTCGCCGAGGCCGCCGAGGCGGTCGTCAATGACGCGTTGTCGCTGGTCGGCGGCGTTGGCTACGCGCAGGACTCGGCATTGCACCGGCATCTGCGGGATGCGCGCGCCGCCCATGTCATGGCCCCGATCACCGACGTGCTGCGCGTCTGGGTTGGCAAGGCGCTGCTGGACCAGCCGCTGCTGCAGGAATGAAATGACTATGCCCTCGGTCCGTCCCCAGGTCCTGCTCGTCGGTGTGATTGCCGAGGTCGCAGCCGCCCTGCACGCCGCGCTGGCGGACGGCGCCGACCTCGTCCAGGTCAGCGCTGAGGAGGTGCTGGCACACAGCGCCAGCCCGGCGCCCAACCGGGGCCCCACTCTGGTGGTGATCGGGCGGGAGTCGCCGGCCCCGCTCGGTTTGGCCCACGCTCTGCGCCCCAACGGCATTGATCTCGCCGTGATCGTTGTGTCTACGCCCGTCACCCAGGCTGAGCTCGCCCCGCTGCCGCTGCTGTTCACCGGTGAGCAAGCCCACCAGGTGCCCGCGGCCCGGGCCGACCAGTTGCCCGCGGTAGCCCGCCAGCTCCTGGAGGCCATGGCCCGGCGGCGTCACTACACCGCCGTGCGCGCCGCTGCGCAACGGCAGCTGGGTGTCGGCACGGCGATCAGTCGTCAGCTGGGCGAGCAGTTGTTTGGCGAGTTCCTCATCCAGGCCCCAATCGGGGCGATCATGCTAGACGACACCGGGGGCATCCTTGCCTGGAACCACAAGGCCGCCGACATCCTCGGCCTGACCGAACCAGATTCCCTCGGCCGGGCACTCGCCGACCTATTCCCCCCACCAACGCAAACACGCCTGCACCAGGACCTGGCCCACCCCACCAACATCGACGCGGTGTTCGACCGCACTGGCCGCGATGGCGCGACCCAATCCCTGCGCCTGGCTTTCCAACAGGTGTCCGACGCCCAGGGAGTCGACCGCCTCCTGGTGCTCGTCGACGACGTCACCGACCGGGTCGAAACCCAGCGCCTGCTGGCCGAGCGCACCAGCCACGCTCTGCTCAGCGCGGATGTCGCCGCCGCGATGACAGCCGGCGGCGCGCTGCCGCAGAGGTTGCGCAGGGCCGCGCAGGCGATCGTCGACCGGTTGGATGCTGCGTTGGCCCGCGTGTGGATCCTGGACCCCGTCAGGAACGTGCTGAATCTGCGCGCTAGCGCAGGCATGTACACGCGTCTGGACGGAGAACACGCCCACATCCCGGTCGGGGCCCTCAAAATCGGGTTGATCGCTGCCGAACGACGCCCGCACCTGACCAACTCCGTCATCGGTGATCCCCGAGTCAACGACCAGGAATGGGCCCGCCGCGAAGGCATGGTGGCGTTCGCTGGCTACCCCCTGATCACCAACGGCGAACTGATGGGTGTCCTTGGCCTGTTCGCGCGCCATCCGCTGCCTGATGCCGCCCTGGACGCACTGGCCGGCATCGCCAACCAGATCGCTGTCGGAATCCGGGAGGACCGCCTGCTCCAGCAGCTGTCCACCACCGCCGAGACCCTTCAGCGCAGCCTGCTGCCCGCGGCGTTGCCCGACGTGCCGCGGCTCGCGCTGGCCGCCCGCTACCTGCCCGGCGCCGAAGGCGTGGAGGCCGGCGGGGACTGGTACGACGTGCTCGACCTCGACCCCGACCACATCGCCCTCGTCGTCGGTGACGTCGTCGGTCAGGGCGCCCCCGCG
>JBHELN010000197.1:0-4656 GCA_046263115.1 Pseudonocardiaceae bacterium
CGCGACATCCCCGAGCGGCTGCATGCCAGCGCTGAATTCCCGGTACCGGAACTGCTCGAGGTGCGGGGTGAGGTGTTCTTCCGGCTCGCCGATTTCGCCGAGCTCAACGCCGCGCTCGTGGAGGCCGGCAAACCGGCCTTCGCGAATCCCCGCAATTCCGCGGCAGGCTCGTTACGGCAGAAGGCCCCGCGGGTAACCGCGACCCGCCCGCTGCGGATGCTCTGCCACGGCCTAGGTCGCCGGCGCGGGTTCGAACCGGTGCGTCAATCGGAGTCGTACCAGGCGCTGGCCGCCTGGGGATTGCCGGTCTCCGAGCGCACCAGGCTGCTGTCCACGATCGACGAGCTGATCGCACACATCGCCTACTGGGGCGAGCATCGCCACGATGTGGAGCACGAGATCGACGGCGTGGTCGTGAAAATCGACGAGGTGTCGGCGCAACGCCGGCTGGGCTCGACCTCCCGGGCACCGCGCTGGGCGATCGCCTTCAAGTATCCCCCGGAGGAGGCCACCACCAAGCTGCTGGACATCCGGGTCAACGTCGGGCGCACCGGGCGGGTCACTCCGTTCGCGTTCATGGAGCCGGTCACCGTCGCGGGCTCCACGGTGTCGCTGGCGACGCTGCACAACGCCGACGAGGTACGCCGCAAGGGCGTGTTGATCGGGGACACCGTGACCATCCGCAAGGCGGGCGACGTCATCCCCGAAGTGCTCGGTCCGGTAGTGGATCTCCGTACTGGTGACGAGCGCGCATTCGTCATGCCCACGATATGCCCGGAATGCGGCACACCATTGCGTCATGAGCGCGAGGGCGACGTCGATATCCGCTGTCCCAACGCCCGGTCCTGCCCAGCGCAGCTGCGGGAGCGGATCTTCCACGTGGCCGGGCGCGGTGCCTTCGACATCGAGATGCTCGGGTACGAGGCCGCGGTGGCACTGCTGGCCGCCGGTGTCGTGCAGGACGAGGGTGACCTGTTCACCTTGGACGAGTCGAAACTGCTGGCGGTGGATCTGTTCCGCACCAAGGCAGGAGAGCTCTCGGCCAACGGCCGCAAGCTGCTGGCCAACCTGGACTCTGCGAAGGATCGACCGTTGTGGCGAGTGCTGGTGGCGCTGTCGATCCGGCATGTCGGACCCACCGCGGCGCAGGCGCTGGCCCGGGAGTTCCGCAGCTTGGACGCCATCGAGGAGGCCGACGAGCAGGCGCTGGCCGCAGTCGACGGCGTTGGCCCGACGATCGCAGCCGCCGTGCGCGAATGGTTCGGCGTGGACTGGCACCGCGAGGTGGTGGCCAAATGGCGCGCCGCAGGAGTGCGGCTGGCCGAGCCGGTCGACGACTCTGTGGTGCGCCACCTCGAAGGGTTGTCGATCGTGGTCACCGGCTCACTCGAAGGCTTCTCCCGGGACGAGGCCACCGAGGCGATCACCCAGCGAGGTGGCCGGGCAGCCAGTTCCGTGTCGAAGAAAACCGCATTCGTGGTCGTCGGCCAGGAACCAGGATCCAAGTACGACAAAGCCGTGGCCCTCAAGGTGCCGGTGCTCGACGAGAAGGGGTTCCGGATCCTGCTCAGTGAGGGCGTCGACGCTGCCCGAGCAGTGGCGGCATCACCCGCTGAGTGATATCGGCGCACAACCCCGGGCCCACGCCGGGCCGCGACGGCTAAGCGCATTTGCCGCCGTGGACGCATCGTCGCTGCGACCGCACTCGGCGCCAGCCCGGCGGTCATCCTCACCGGCGGCCCCGACGACCTCAGCGGACTCGTCGGCGACGACTCAGGTATGCAGGCCGACCGCTGCCGTAGGTTTCATACCGCCGCTGTGTCGAACTCAGCGACACCCGAGCGGTTCACACGATCGCGGCACCGCCTGCCAAGGGATCCGCGCACGATGTGAAGCAGTGCTATCCGATGACGCTGCGGAGGACGCCGTGGGCGTAGGGTCACCGGCCCATGGGATGCGTGACGCGATCAGGGACACGGCGTGCGGTGCTGGCGGCAGCGCTCACCGTCGCGCTGGCCTGCTGCGCTGGACCCAACCCAACGGGCCCAGCGGCGCAGCGCCAGACCGGCACGGTCTTCGCGACCTGCGATGCGAACCCGAATACCTGCAACCTCGCCGAGGCGGGCAAGCTGCGGCAAGGTGGCCAGCTCACCTACGCCATCGACAAGAACATCTCGAATTGGAACCTGCTATCCAGCCAGGGCAACGTGGTGGAGACCGGCTGGGTACTGTCCGGGCTCTTGCCTCGGACCTTCATCACCGCGCCCGACCTCACCGTGGCGATGAACAACGAGCTGCTCGACTCGGCGAAAGTGACGGCTACCTACCCGGAAACGATCGTCTATAAGATCAAGCCGAATGCGGTGTGGTCGGACGGGACACCGATCACTGCCGATGACTTCATCTACAACTGGAAAGTTCAGAACGGGCGCGACTGCCCGGACTGCGGTGCGGCCGGCACCGCGGGATATGACCAGATTAAATCGGTAGTCGGCGCCGACAACGGTAAGACGGTCACGGTGACGTTCAGCAAGCCCTTCACGGACTGGAAACAGCTGTGGGGAAGTGGCTCACCGCTGTATCCGGCACACCTCGCGGCACAGCGTGGGGACATCAAGACCCCGCAGGGCCTGGCCGCGTCGTTCACCTGGTTCGCAACGACCGTGCCCACCTACTCTGGTGGCCCCTTCCAGGTCGAGAACTTCAGCAACAACGAGTCGGTCACCCTGGTGCCTAACCCAAAGTGGTACGGGTCCCGCCCGAAGCTCGACCGGGTGACCTACCGGGTCATCAACGACGCTGATCAGGAGCTCACGGCGCTGCGGAATCGTCAGGTCCAGGTCATCTACCCGCAACCGCAGGTCGGCCAGGTGCAGCAGGTGCGCAAGATCCCCGGCGTCTCCTCCTTCGTCGGTCTCGGGCTGAGCTGGGAGCACTTCGACTTCAACCTGACCAACCCCTATCTCGCCGACCCCGCGCTGCGCACGGCAATGTTCACCGCAGTCGATCGGCAGGCCATTATCGACAAGACCGTCGGCCAATACACCAATAAGATCAAGCCGCTGAACAGTCACAATTTCATCCCGCAGCAGAGCGGCTATGAGGATGTGGTCAGCGAGACCGGTCAGGGTTCCGGCAACCTGGCCCGCGCCAAACAAATTCTCGCTGCGGCCGGTTATCGCATCGACCGCGGGCAGCTCAAGACCGCCATCGGCATGACGCTGCCGCCACTGCGGATGCGCTACACGGTCAGAAACCAGGTCCGCCAGGTGGAGTGCGAACTGTTCGCCCAGATGGTCAAACCTCTGGGAATCACCGTTCAAGTCATACCTGCTGATGACCTCGGGTCCGCCACCTCGCTGGGTGACTTCGACATCGTCGTCTTCTCCTGGATCGCCACGCCGTTCCCGTACAGCGGTGCAGCCCAGCTCTGGACCACCGGCCAGGGCAGCAATTTCGGCCGCTACAGCAACGTCGATGTCGACCGCTTGATCGCAGCAGCGCAGAACTCGGCGGACGAGTCGCTGGCCAGGGAGACACTCAACCAGGCGGATCGCCGGCTCACTAGGGATGCGTACGTTTTGCCGCTGTACCAGAAACCGACGTTCATCGCGCTTTATAACGACGTCGCCAACATCCGAAACAACTCCTCGCTGGACGGCCCCCAGTACAACATCGCCCAGTGGGGCCTCCGCGCAGCCGGCTGATCACCTAGGCTGGATCCACCTAAGGTCCCGCGTCCAGCGGGCTCAGCGGGGTTACCGGCGACGTTTTGCCCGCCCGCGCAATGCGGAAGGTGGAGGCGGGGATGAGCGAGCGGCAGATTTTGGTGGTGCACGCGCATCCGGACGACGAGACGTTGTGGACCGGTGGGATGATCGCGCGGTACGCCGCTTCCGGGGTGGACGTGACGTTGGTGACCTGCACGCTTGGGGAGCAGGGCGAGGTGCTCAGCGAAGAGTTACGGGGCCTGGCCGCCGATCGTGCCGACCAGCTCGGTGGTTACCGGCTGGCCGAACTGCGGGCGGCGTGTGCCGTGCTCGGGGTCACCGAGCAGCGGTTCCTCGGCGGGATCGGCCGGTGGCGCGACTCTGGCATGGTCGCCGAACCTGGGGCCAGGGCGAGCGTGCCGGCGCAGCTGCACGCGCGGGCTTTCGCCGCCGGTGCGTTCGACGAGCAGGTCGATGCGCTAGCCGAAGTGCTCGACGCGGTGCGACCCCAAGTCGTGGTGACCTACGGTCCCGATGGTGGTTACGGGCATCCCGATCACGTCCGGGCACATCAGGTCACGATGGCCGCAGCAGCGCAGACACCCGTGGTAGCCCGGGTGTTCTGGGCGGTTCACCCGACCTCTGCGGTGGCCGATGGAATCACCGCGCTGGCCGCGATGCCGGGACTGCCCTTCCCATTGCCGGACGAGCGGGGATTGCAGGGCGTGGACGATGCCGAGGTGACTACCGCTTTGGACGTCACTGCGCACCGCCCTGCCGTCCTCGCGGCGATGCGCGCCCACGCCACCCAGGTCCAGGTATGGACGGACGGTCCGTACGCGGCCTTTGCGCTGGCCGACAGGGTGGCCCGGCCAGTGTTCGACACTGAGCACTTCACCCTGGCCCGCGGCGCCGCCGCCCACCGCGCGGTTGGGCGGGATATCGA